>NZ_DGNN01000007.1:0-132301 GCF_002388965.1 Leisingera sp. UBA4491
TACGTCCGCATGGGCGACGTCGAAGCGGCGTTCTGATTGCCCTTTCGGGCAACGCCCACCCGCCCGCCCCGTTGCCCAAAAGGGCAATCAGGGCAGGGCGCGAGACAACCGGAGCTGCCTGCCCAGGCGGGCAGCCCGGCAGGAAATGCAAGGCAGAGCCGGGCAGGCGGGCAGCCCCCGGTCTCAGCGACGGAGAGAAGAAATGAACGCGGATTATGTGATTGTCGGCGCCGGCTCTGCGGGCTGTGCCATGGCCTACCGGCTCAGCGAGGCCGGCAAGAAGGTCTTGGTGATCGAACACGGCGGCACCGATGCCGGGCCGTTTATCCAGATGCCGGGCGCGCTCAGCTACCCGATGAACATGCCGCTCTATGACTGGGGCTACAAATCCCAGCCCGAACCGCATCTGGGCGGCCGCGAACTGGTCTGCCCGCGCGGCAAGGTGATCGGCGGCTCCTCCTCGATCAACGGCATGGTCTATGTGCGCGGCCATGCGGGCGACTACAACCACTGGGCCGAGTCCGGCGCTGCCGGCTGGTCCTATGCCGACGTGCTGCCCTACTTCAAACGCATGGAAACCTGGAACGACCGCGGCCACGGCGGCGACCCGGACTGGCGCGGCAAGGACGGCCCGCTGCATGTGACCCGCGGCCCCCGCGACAACCCGCTGCACGACGCCTTCGTCAAGGCAGGCGCGCAGGCAGGCTACCCGGTCACCTCCGACTATAACGGCGAACAGCAGGAAGGCTTTGGCCCGATGGAGATGACGGTCTACAAGGGCCGCCGCTGGTCCGCCGCCAACGCCTATCTGAAGCCCGCGCTGAAGCGCGATAACTGCGATCTGATCCGCGCCTTCGCCCGCAAGGTGGTGATCGAGGATGGCCGCGCCGTGGGCGTCGAGATCGAACGCGGCGGCAAGGTCGAGGTGATCCGCGCCAACGCCGAGGTGATCCTGGCGGCCTCCTCGCTGAATTCCCCTAAGATGCTGATGCTCTCCGGCATCGGCCCGGCCAAGCACCTGGCCGAGCACGGCATTGATGTGGTCGCCGACCGCCCCGGCGTCGGCCAGAACCTGCAGGACCATCTGGAATTCTACTTCCAGTTCGCCTGCAAGCAGCCGATCACCCTGTTCAAATACTGGAACCTCGTGGGCAAGGGCCTGGTCGGTGCGCAGTGGCTGTTCACCAAGACCGGCCTGGGCGCCTCCAACCAGTTCGAAAGCGCCGCCTTCATCCGGTCTGACAAGGGCGTGGATTACCCGGACATCCAGTACCACTTCCTGCCCATCGCGGTCCGCTACGATGGACAGGCGGCGGCAGAGGGGCATGGCTTCCAGGCCCATGTCGGCCCGATGCGCTCGCCCTCACGCGGGGAGGTCACGCTGGCTTCCGCCGATCCCAAGGACGCGCCGAACATCCTGTTCAACTACATGTCGACAGAACAGGACTGGATCGACTTCCGCAAATGCGTGCGCCTCACGCGTGAGATCTTCGCTCAGGACGCGATGAAGCCCTTCCTCAAGCATGAGATCCAGCCCGGCGAGCACCTGCAGACCGACGACGAGATCGACGGCTTCCTGCGCGAGCATGTGGAAAGCGCCTATCACCCCTGCGGCACCTGCAAGATGGGCGCGGCTGAGGATCCGATGGCCGTCGTCGACTCGGAATGCCGCGTCATCGGCGTCGACGGCCTGCGCGTTGCCGACAGCTCGATCTTCCCGCGGATCACCAACGGCAACCTCAACGGCCCCTCGATCATGACCGGCGAGAAGGCCTCCGACCACATCCTGGGCCGCCGCCTGCCGTCCTCCAACGCAGAGCCGTGGTTCAACCCGAACTGGCGCGAAGCGCAGCGCTGATCCTGCTGCCAAGCCAGCAAGCCGCCCGCCACCTCCCCTTTGTGCGGGCGGCTTACTTTCCGCAAAATTCTTTCTGAAAATCAGCGCGCCGCGCACATCTTTTGATCCGCGTCAAAGTGGCGGGGCAGGGCACGGCATAATCTGCAACCGACCCTAGGAAAAAGGAGCGAGCAGGTGTCCAATACTCCCCATGAACTGGCCGACGAATTCCCGGAAAAAGCGGCGCTGATGAGCCAGCTGAAACAGTCGGACGCGCATTTTGCCAAGCTGGCGGATGAATACCACGAGGTGAACCGCGCCGTGCACCGGGCGGAAACCAACGTGGAGCCGGTCAGCGCTCAGGCCGAAACCGAGATGCGCAAACAGCGCGCCGTGCTGAAGGATGAGATCTGGGGGATCCTGTCCAAAGCGTAAGGCAAAGACCGGTTTGTGACCGAAGGGGGGCATCGCTGATGCTCCCCATTTTTGCGCCCCGCCAAAGGCCCTGGCTGGCGGCGTGTCCCGCCGCGGCTGCCGCAGCCGGTCATTCTGCCTGAATAGACTGCGGGAACTTCACCAGCGCGGCCACACGTCCGAACGCAAGCGCCTGCGCATCGACGTCATGGGGAACCGACTTTGACTTTTCCATGCCCAAGGCAAAGTAACGGTTGCCCCAGACCGGCATCCCGCGGTCGCCGTGCGGGTTGACCATGTTCCGGCCATCGATGATCGCCTGAATGTCATCGGCCGGGAACTGGCCGCTGTAGCGCGCCGAAATGGCCGTAAGATCCGGCGGCTTGTTCACAAGCACCTGGGCCACGGGGCCGTCCCCCTTGCCGTTCGGGCCATGGCAGGATGCACATTGCGCCATGTATTCCGTGTGGCCCAAGGCCACCTGTGCGGCTTCATCAAACGCACTGCCCTGACCTGCGAATGCAATCAGCGAAACACATGCGTAAACGGCCGCGGGCAGCTTGCGCCCGATTTTCTTGGCAATAGTCATGTCATCCTCCCAAACCAGAAATACCCGTACCAAACAAAAGCGTGAGACACCCAGGCGCGGCTTTTCCCCATCCCGCAGGGAACGCCGGAACTGCTGCGGCCGCGTATGGCCGTGCCTGACAGATGCAGTGTTCCATCGCAAAAATTCTGCTGCAATAACGCAGATCAATCCCGCGCGCCGTGACGCGCTCGAAGCCGTGGATCAGCCAGCGGCGGCGTCCCGCAAAAAGGCCTCTCCCGCGGCCAGCCCGGCGTCCCAGGTCGCCTGGATTTTCGCCGGATCGGTAAAGTCGATCTTGTCGGCGGGCACTTCTTCCTCAGGCGCCACATACAGCCGTCCCGCCACCTCCGGCAGGCGCTTGTAGCGGCGGGTCAGCAGCACCAGCGTGCGCCCCTCGTTGGGCTCCGGCATCGGCGCCTGATCGGCCATGCCGCCGTCGATCACCGCCCGCCCGTTCCAGCGCGGCGGCGCGAACACCGGCGGGATGGTGGCGGCAAACCGCACCAGATCGGCCAGCCTGCCGTCGCGCGCCGCGGCGTTTGCGTCCACCAGGCTGGAGGTGACACCCAGCCGCTCCGCCCAGTTGAAATGCGGCGAGCCGACCAGGTGCAGCTCCGCCTCATAGGCCAGCGTGGCCAGGCTGCCCGTCAGCCGCGCCCAGCGGTGCGATGGCGGATGGCCCAGCAGGATCTGCGCCTGCGGCCCGGCGGCCACCCGCGCCATCGCATCGCCGTCCAGCGCCCGGGTAACCACCTCCCCATAGACCCGCTGGTGCGGGGTCAGCCCGCCGTCGCCGGGCTGGTGCCAGCTGATGTTGCTGCTGGTCTTCCGGAAGGCGTCCTTCATCTCTGCCAGCACGCGCTCCCCGCGGCCCGACAGGAACCCGGCCAGCGTCAGCGCGCCGCCGGACACCCCGGTCACCCGCACGGGTCTCAGCGGCAGCGCATCCTGCACCACGTGCAGAAAGCCGCCCTGCCAGAAACAGCGGCATCCGCCGCCGGACAGGACCAGTTGTTCAAATGCCGCCATGGTCCCTAACCTAAAGCGCGCGGCGGCTGCAGGCCAGCCGCGGCGTCAGCTGACCTCATAGGGCAGCACGCCGCGCTGATCGGTGTTGATGGTCAGCCGCCGCTCCAGCGGCGGGACAGAGCGCTGGTGGCAGTCCTTGCGCTCGCAAATGCGGCAGGAGATGCCGATCGGCTCATAGGCGCTGTCCTGACTCACATCCAGCCCGTCCGCATAGACCAGCGCATCCGCGTGGCGCACCTCGCACCCCAGCGCAATCGCATAGCGCCTGACCGGCGCCCCGAAGGAGCCGCCGGGTTTCGACACATCCCGCGCCAGCGAGATATAGCGCACCCCGTCCGGCGTCTCCGCCAGCTGGCGCAGGAACCGGCCCGGGGTCTCAAACGCCCGGTGCACGTTCCACAAGGGGCAGGCGCCGCCGAACCGGGCAAACTGCAGCCGCGTGGCCGAATGCCGCTTGGTGATGGTGCCCGCCTGATCGACCCGCACGAAGAAGAACGGCACCCCCTTGGCGCCGGGCCGCTGCATGGTCGACAGCCGGTGCGCAATCTGCTCGATCGAGGCGCCGAACCGGATCGCCAGCACCTCCAGGTCATGGCGGCAGGCCTGCGCGGCCTCCAGAAACCGGCCATAGGGCATCAGCGCCGCGCCCGCGAAATAGTTGGCGAGGCCGATCTTAGCGATGGAGCGGGCCTCCTCGCTCTGGAACTTTGCAAAGTCCAGCGTGGCCTCCAGCAAAGTGTTCTGCCTGAGCAGCGCCACCTGCAGCAGCATCTGGAACAGCTGCGTCTGCGGCGCGGAGCGGTTGGAGAGATGCAACACCTGCGCCCCGGCATCATAATGCCGCAGCCCCTCCATTTCGGTCTGGCGCACGGTGATGCCGCCGCGCTCCAGCTCGGCAATGGCGGCGGCGCGGATGTCGCTGGTGGCGGCAAACCGTTCTGCCGCGTGATCCACCGCGTCGATGTAATTGTCGCAGTAGTGGAAGAAATCGCGCACCTCTTCCCAGGGGCTGGCCTGAATGCGCGCATCCTCCCGCCCCAGCGCCTCATCCAGGGAGGCCAGGCGTTCATGCGTCTGCCGGTAGGCCCGGTGCAGCGCCAGAAAGGCCCGCGCCAGTGCCGGCGCGTTCGAGGCCGTCAGCCGCAGGTCGGCCAGGGGGGGCGCATCATCGGCAAACACCGGATCCGCCATCGCCTCGCGCATGTCGCTGACCAGCCGCTCGCTGTCGCCCGCGCTCAGCTCGGTGACGTCCATGCCGAACTCCTGCGCCAGCGCCAGCACCACCGTGGTGGACACCGGGCGGTTGTTGTTCTCCATCTGGTTCAGATAGGGCAGGGAGACGCCCAGCTTGGCGGCGAAATCCTTCTGCGTCAGCTCCAGCCGCTGCCGCATCTCGCGCAGCTTGGCGCCGGCGTAAAGTTTCTGGGTGGCCATGGGGCGCGCCTTTGCAAATCGAACTCCTGCGAACAGTATAATTGCAAAGGGGCGCCTGCAAGGCCGCGGCGGCGCTTAAGCGCGGATCTGCCGCTCCCGCCAGACCACCAGCAGGATCGCAATCAGTCCGCTGGCGGCAGTGGCAAACATGATCACCAGCAGCGGCACTGCCGTCGACCCGGGCACCAGCAGCATGCCCGCAAAGGCGCTGAGCGCCGCACCGGCGCCGATCATGATCGCGCCGCTAAGGCCTGACGCCGTGCCCGCCAGATGCGGCCGGACGGAAATCGCGCCGGCGGTGGCATTCGGGATCGCCATGCCGTTGCCCAGGCCGACAAAGCACATGAGGCCAAAGAAGGTGAACACGCTGTCCGCGCCCGCCATCGCAATCAGCAGCGACAGCAGCACCCCGCCGCCGTTGATCACGCAGCCCCACAGCACCATGCGGTTGACCCCCAGCCGCATGGAGTAGCGGCCGGAGATGAAGTTGCCGGCAAAATACCCCACCGCAGGCGCAGAGAAGTAAACGCCCAGTTCCGCCGTGCTCAGCCCGTAGACCTCGGTGCCGACAAATGGCGCGCCGCCCAGGTAGGCAAAGAACGCCCCCGAAGCGAGACCCGAGGACAGCGAATAGCCCCAGAACCGCGGCGAGCGCAGCAGCTCGGGATACTCGCGGAACTGCGCCACCAGCGTCTTGCCGCTCTTGTGCGCGGTCTCGCCGAAATCGGTGAAGGTGATCACCAGCGTCGCCGCGCCGACCAGGAACAGCATCCAGAAATTGGCCTTCCACCCCATCCACTGATCCAGAAACCCGCCGATCGCCGGGCCGATCATCGGCACGATTGCCATGCCCATGGTGACATAGCCGATCATGCTGGCGGCCTCGTTGGTGTCATAAAGATCGCGCACCGCGGCGCGGCTCAGCACCATGGTGGCCGCAACCGCCGTCTGCGCCACCCGGAACATCAGGAACACCTCTGCCGTCGGCGCATAGATGCAGCCCAGCGTCGCCAGGAGGAACAGCACGATGCTGGTCAGGATCACCGGCCGCCGCCCCATCTGGTCGGAAATCGGCCCGACAAAGATCTGCACCACCGCATTGCCCGCCAGATACAGCGCCACCGACAGCTGCATCACCCGGTAGTCAACCGCGTAATACTCCGACATGCCCGCCAGCGACGGCAGGTGCAGGTTCATGCCAAGCGCCGAGAGGCCTGCCAGCAGGATCAGGGTGAAGATGCGCGGAGGCGTCCGCTGGCCGGCGGCCCGGGTATCATATGTGGACATACCATCCGGTTAGAGCAGTCGGCCGGCGTTGTCCATCAATCCTCTGCGCAGCGGCGCACAGAGGTGCCGCAGCGTCAAAAGTTCCTTGCAAGAATTTCTCGGCGTCACCTATGGTTGCTCAGGCAGCGCGTATTTCCGCGCATTTCCCCAGGGCCGCCCGTTTGTTGTGTTGAGGTGATACATGGCCACTACCCCGGATCCGCTTGCCAACAACCCGGCCATCCGCGAATGGGCCGAACGGTTTTATGCCGTCAAGGCCTGGACCATGCCGGATATGCCGGATCCCGGGGATGAGGATCTCGACCTGCGGCGCAAGGCGGCGCTGGCGGAACTGGCCAAGATCACCATTCCTGCCGCGCTCAGCTCCGGCGCCCGGCGCAGCCTGGCGGGCGGGCGCAAGGCGCTGAAAAAGGAAATCCTCAGCGCCGGCGGCGCGGATGCTTTTGATCAGATCGACAGCGATATCCAAAAGCTGTCCGGCCAGATCGCCGCGCAGACCGCCACCGCAGCGGCCAGGGACAAGGCCCTAGCCGCCCTTGCCGCGGCTGAGGCCAAGTGCGCGTCGGTGCGCGACAGTCTCGATCAGGGCGCTTTCACCTATCTGGAAGGGCTGATCAAAGCCGCGCACAAGGCCATGGCCGCCGCGGTCACGGCCACTGATTTCGAGACGGTGGAGGCTTCGGCCAAGGATATCACCGCCAAGGCGGAGGCCGCCAATACCTACGGCCTGTTCTTCGACACCTGGACCCGCGGCACGCTGGCGCTGATTGCCGCGCTCAGCGGCGGCGCCAAGGACACCGCGGAGGCTGACCGCAGCGCCCGGTTGAAAACCGCCGCAGGCCATTCCAAGACGGGGGATTTCGGCGCGGCCAAAACGGCGCTGGAGGGCTGGAAAACCAACCTCGGCGACGAGGGCGATCTGGCCAAGGCGCTCAGCTTTGACGCGCTGCTGGCGGACTACATGGCAAACACCCACGACCGCTGCGACTTCATCCTGTCCAGCATGGTGCCGGACGCCAAGGATTACCGCAACCACCTGAAAAACGCCAAGAAGAAGGCCTATAAGGAACAGAAGTTCGCCGAAGCCGAGGCGCTGCTGCAGGAGCTGATCGCCTACAGCTCCCCGGACCGCAGCGCGCTGGCCCGCTACATGCGCACCTTCGACGCGTCGCTGAGGGCCGACAAGGGCTTCCGCGATGCCTTGGCCGCAGCCGATGCCAAGCAGAAGTTCAAGGGCACCAACGATCCTGCCGGGGCAATGGCGGATTTGAAGGTCTGGGAAAAGGCGAACCGCGTGCTGATGCGCCAGAGCCGCTCCAAGCAGATCGTCAAGGCGCTGGAGAAGAAATACGAGGCGCTCAAGAAGGTTCTGGCGGAGCCTGAACTGTCCGACCTCACCGCCACCTGGGACGCGCATAAGACGCTGGCAGATGCCGGGAATTTCGACAAGGACGCGGGCGCGCCGCAGTACCACGTCAAGCTCAACGCGCTGTTCCAGCTGCTGAAGGTCGTGGATGAGCGGCGCGAGATGGCGCAGATCCTGCAGCGCTATCCGGCGGCTGCCGGGTATGATTTCCAGCAGCCGGTAAACACTGCCCTAGCCGCGCAGAAGTACCCCGAGGCGGTGGCCGCGGTGCCCGGCGCGCTGGCGCTGCTGCGTGCGATGCCGGCATATCTGGAGGCCAAGCAGGCTGCCGAAGATCTGCTGGCGATGCTGCCGGGCGACGCGGATGAGCTGACCGGCCCGCTGGATGCGGCGCTCAAGGCGGCAGAGGTGACGGCCCGCGGCGGCGATCCCGCCAAGGCCGCCAGCGATTTGCAGGCGGTGCTGGACGGCACCGATTACATGGACCTGGTGCTGGCGATGGCGGACTACCGCGCCAAGCTGGCCAGGGTCGAAAAAGAGCACAGCCGGACCAAGAAATACCTCGATCTGAAACCGGCCGAAGACAAGCTCGACGAGTCGCTGAAAACCGCCACGGACCGGGCGGACAGTGACAGGGAATACGGCGACGCCTTCCTGATGCTGGACGCCCACCAGAAACTGCTGGCGGAGGTCAAGCCGATGGCCACCGCCCGCTTCCAGGTGCAGGGCATCCTCAAGGCCCTTGAACGGGCCGGCACGGATGCCGGCAAGCTGACACCGTTCAAGGAGCGTGCCGCGGCGGCGGAGGATGAGGCGAAGAAACCCGATTTCGCGACGGCCAAGACCGCCTTTGACGGCATCCGCACCGACCTGCAGGCGCTTTGCAAGGAAGCCGCCGGGGACTGCGAGGCGAAGGACGGCGTGGACAGCAACGCAGGCCACTCGCTGGACCGCCACGGCCCCGGCGTCAGCGACGAGGACCTGATCCAGCGCCTCAAGACCGGCAAGCCGCCGAACGCAAAAACCGACGACGAGCGCTCCTACACCGGTGCGTCGTCCAAATTCCACAGCCCGCAGGACTGGCTGGCGGGCCGCGAATTGGCGGCTCAGGCGGCCAAGGCCAAGGGCGTCGAGATCGACGATACGGAAATGACGGTCTCCGGCGACCCGCTCGACTGGCCCGAGGAAAACTTCGACTGCACCGTCGAGCATGGCCGCCCGATCGACAAGGCCTATGTCGGCCACAAGAAGCATGTGCGCCTGGACGACAACGGCGAGCCGGTCCCCGATAAGACCTATGAAACCTTCGAGGAGATCGAGGGCCTGACCCGCGCCTATGTGAACTTCATCTGGGAGCCGGAGAAGCTGCCCGCCGAAACCACGGACCATCCCGCCCCCGGCACGGCCCATGCGGAGGTGAAGCCGCAGGACAACGCCGATTACGCCGCTAAATACCAGGAGCGGCACGGCGCCGCCCCGGCCAAGATCCCGGGCCGCTGGGTGATGATGCAGCAGTATCCGGTCGCCGACGGCTGGGACAATGAGACAAAGACCTACACCAACGCCAATCCGGGGAATATGATCCCATGAAAATCCGCAAGGAACTGATCGCAGGCTACACGCGGCTGCTGACCATGGGCCGGGCCGTCAACGCGCCCGATCCGATGGCTGACCTCTCCCAGTTCGACGCCGATATCCGCGCCATGCACAGGCGCGCCCACAAGGAGGGCAACCTGGACTGGCTGCGGCTGGCGCTGGATTCCCTGATCGCCAATCCGCGCGGCCGCATCGGTGAGTTTGCAGGCCAGCAGTACCCGTTCAGCGATCAGGAGCTTGAGGCGCTGTTCCGCCGCGCCTACGGGATGATCTGGCCCGGTCAGCCGCTGTCGGATCCCGGCGATGAGGCGGATCTGGAGTTTGTTGATATGAGCGCCGAAGACTGGGCCGCCGCCGCCGGCAGCGCCAGCTAGGAGGATACCATGCCAGACCAGGCTTTTGATTCCGATGCCGTCCTGAAACTGCTGAAGAAGTCCAAGGCCAGCGGCAACGAGCTGCCCTTCGCCTTCGGCCTGGCGGGCAAGCCGGAAAACTGCGGGCTGATGGTCGACCTGCGCAAGCCCGGCAAGGTGCTGCGCGGCGACATGAAGAAGATGCCGGGCATCAAGAAGACCTGTTTCGGCACCCTTCGGGTGGAGGAGAACGAGGTCTTCCTGATGCCGGAAAAGCCGCTGAAGGGCATCGTCAAGCAGCTGAAGAAGCGGTTCAAGGCCGAAGGCATGGTCAAGTTCAAGCCGGTGCTGGTCGGTCCTGACGGCAGCATCATCGACGAGGACAGCCTGCCGGATGACGACGCGGAAGCGCTGGAAACCAGCGCCCCGGCACAGGCGGATGGGGGCGCGGCAGCCGCGCTGAAACAGCGCGTCACCGCCGCCGCCGCGGCGGTCAAAGCGCTGGGCAATCCTGAGCTCGCGGCCAGGCTCGCCCCGGAACTCAAGGCTGGCGCCAAGCTGCTGGGGCAGGGCGATCACGACGGCTGCGCCGCCCGGCTCGACCGGCTGGAGGCGGCGCTGGCCAAGCTTCAGGCGCAGCCCGAACCGGCCCCGGCGCAGTCCGGACAGGCCGCCAAGCTCAGCAAGCTGCTGGCGGCGCAGGCAGCCCGGATCAAGACCCTGCCGCCGGAGCAGGCAGCACCGCTGGCGGAGCAGGCCCGCGCCATCGCCGCCAGTCTCAAATCCGGCGCCCTGCCGGACGCCGCAGCGGGCCTCAAGGCGCTGATCAAGGCGCTGGACGCCCCGGCAGAGGCTGAGGCGCCGCAGGCAGACGTGATGGAGATTTGGCAGGCTGCCAAGGAGGACGTCGACCGCGGCGTCTCCGAGCTGCAGGCGGCGCTGCGCTCCCAGAACCACCCGGTGCTGGCGCAGATCGCCGACGCCGGGCTGGCCGGGGTCACCGACGGCAACCAGACCGCCCTGATGAAGGCGCTGTTCGAGATGAAATCCGCCACCGGCGAGGCCCGCAAGGCCGCAGCGCAGGCGCTGCTGGCCCAGATCGCGGCCTATCTCAAGTTCCTCAGGAACGATCCGGTGATCACCATGGTCGAAGACAACCCCTTTGGCGTCTCCGTCCCGGTCAAGGCGCCGCTGACCAGCGCCCTGCGGCAGATGGCGGACATCGCCAAGGCCGCCTGACAGGGCGGCCCGGCTTCACGTGCCCGATCAGTTGATGACCGTGCCGCCAATGCCGACGGTAAGGTTTTCGAACAGCTTGCGTGACACGTTGTTTGCAAACCCGTCCAGCGTGCGGCGGTAATCTTCTGGCGCAGAGGGGGTGGTCATCGCGCCGATGAGGCCGCCGGCGCGCAATTCGTCGGTGAAGCCCTTGACTGTGACGGGGGCCACGAGAGTTTCGCCTTGGGTGGTTTTCAGGGTCACAATGCCTTCAATCTGGCTGCGGCCGCCGACCACGAACGACTGCCCGGGCGAGACCAGTGCCAGCTTTGTTGGCGTGACAGAAAGAACCGCATTGGTGCCGCCGTTCATGCCTCGGGCCCGGATCTGACGCGTTAGCGCGATGTCCAGCTGCTGATTGAACTGCGTTTCGGTCAACGGGTAGTCACGGCCGGTCCGCACGGAGCCGTCTTCCTTCAACGGCAGGGAGCCGGGGTTGATTTGCACATCGACGATATTGATGTTCGAGCTGACCGACGGGTCGACCAGTGCGGTGTGTTCTTCACAGGCTGCAAGCACAATAGCAGAAGCAAGCGCAAGAAAGCTGCGCCGGTTAAAGAAAGCCAAATTCAAAGCTCCTTGAGTGTTTTTGTTTTGCGGGACTTCGCTTAGAGGCGAGTCCCCGTGAAGTCACCAGATTTTTGCTCTGCCCTCGCGGAAAGCTGGGAAAATTTGCTGATTTTCAAATTTGCTAACCACGTATGCTAACGGTTTGCAAATTTGCGATAATGTCCTTTGGCTTGGCGCCTGCGCAATATATGGTCCCGGTGACATCTACAGGGGACATGTGCCATGAAAGACATCCTTTCCGAGCTGGAAGACCGCCGCGAAGACGCGCGGCTGGGCGGCGGCCAGCGCCGCATCGACGCACAGCATGGGCGCGGCAAGCTGACAGCCCGCGAACGGATCGAGCTGTTGCTGGACGAGGACAGCTTCGAAGAATTCGACATGTTCGTCAGCCACCGCTGCACCGATTTCGGCATGGAAGACAACAAGCCCGCAGGGGACGGCGTGGTCACCGGCTGGGGCACCATCAACGGCCGCCAGGTCTATGTCTTCTCCCAGGATTTCACCGTGCTGGGCGGCTCGGTCTCCGCGACCCACGCCCAGAAAATCTGCAAGATCATGGACATGGCGGTGCAGAACGGCGCGCCGGTGATCGGCATCAACGATTCCGGCGGCGCCCGCATCCAGGAAGGCGTCGATGCCCTGGCCGGCTACGCCGAAATCTTTCAGCGCAACATCATGGCCTCCGGCGTGATCCCGCAGATCTCCGTCATCATGGGGCCTTGCGCGGGCGGCGCGGTCTATTCGCCCGCGATGACCGACTTCATCTTCATGGTCAAGGACACCTCCTACATGTTCGTGACCGGCCCGGACGTGGTGAAAACCGTGACCAACGAGGTGGTGACGGCTGAGGAACTGGGCGGCGCCTCCACCCACACCCGGAAATCCTCCGTCGCTGACGGAGCGTTTGAAAACGATGTGGAAGCCCTGGCCGAAGTCCGCCGCCTGGTTGACTTCCTGCCGCTCAACAACCGCGAAAAACCGCCGGTGCGTCCGTTCTTCGACGAGCCTGGCCGCCTGGAGAGCAGCCTGGACACTCTGATCCCGGAAAACCCCAACAGCCCCTACGACATGAAGGAGCTGATCACCAAGGTCGCGGACGAGGGCGATTTCTACGAGATCCAAGAGGATTTCGCCAAGAACATCATCACCGGCTTCATCCGTCTCGAAGGCCAGACCGTCGGCGTCGTCGCCAACCAGCCGATGGTGCTGGCCGGCTGCCTCGACATCGACTCCAGCCGCAAGGCCGCCCGTTTCGTGCGCTTCTGCGACTGTTTCGAAATCCCGATCCTGACCTTCGTCGACGTGCCGGGCTTCCTGCCGGGCACCTCGCAGGAATACGGCGGCGTCATTAAGCACGGCGCCAAGCTGCTGTTCGCCTATGGCGAAGCCACCGTGCCGAAGGTCACCGTGATCACCCGCAAGGCCTATGGCGGCGCCTATGACGTGATGGCCTCCAAGCACCTGCGCGGCGACTTCAACTATGCCTGGCCGACCGCCGAGATCGCGGTGATGGGCGCCAAGGGCGCCACCGAGATCATCCACCGCGCCGATCTGAACGATCCCGAGAAGATCGCCCAGAAAACCGCGGAGTATGAAGACCGGTTCGCCAACCCCTTCGTGGCGGCTGAGCGCGGCTTCATCGACGAGGTGATCATGCCCCAGTCCACCCGCCGCCGGGTCAGCCGCGCCTTTGCCTCTCTGCGGGGCAAGCAGCTGAAGAACCCGTGGAAAAAGCACGACAACATTCCGCTGTGAGTTGGTAATGGCAGATCAGAGCGAAATTGAGGCTGTGACTTTCGGTTCTGGTCGTGTGCCGCTGGAATATCTTGATTTTTTTGAGGTTTCCAACGGACGCGATGCGCGTGAAGTCATGCTCGCCGTGTTCCGCTCTGATCTCGGCCGGGAGTTGAACTCCCGGGAACCATCGTCTCAGGAAGTTTCTTCCATACGCGCAACCGTCTCTCTCATGGTGCGGTTTGCCGCTTCTACGGATGCTGGCTTGCCAGATGACTACTTCGTGGAGCTGGTAAATGGACCTGAGGCGGACTACCGGACCATCCCGCCAAGCAGGCGCGTGGTCTTTGGTCTTGAAAACTTAAACTGGAAAACCGGCGACCTGATCCGGATCGAAGTGTCTGAATGACCCGCAGCCGTTGGCATATCATCCGCACGGACAGCAGCCTGACGCTGTCGCGCCGTCTGCCTGCGCAGTTTGATGTGGCGGCGGTGACGGTGCTGCCCGCGGGCGACCCGCTGCGGCTGGCGCATCAGATCCGCCAGGACATGTGGCGCAAGCTGCAATCTTTGCGCGGCTTTTCCCCGGTGGTGGAAATCACCGCCGAGGGGCAGGGGGTCAAGGTGCGGGCAGGCGGCCAGGTGATGGGCCGGGTGCCGTCCAATGCCGCCGGGCTTATCGCTGAGGTTCTGGAAAATGCGTCCAGCCGGGCCCGCTGGGTCCGCCATGCCGGCGGGCGGCAGGGTGCCGCGCTGCGTGATTCCCGGGCAGATGCGAAGGATTCGCACAGATTCGCGGCAAAAATTGACATGAAGGGCGAATCAGCGTCATGATCCGCTCCAGCCGATATCAGACAGCGCGCGCCACTAGCGCAGCGCCTGCAGCTCCGGCCGGAGGAGCCCGGGAAACCGGGGGCCGGGGCTGCGGATATCTGGCGGCCATCCCCTTTGCGCTCATTGCCCAGGCCGCGGCGGCCGCAGACGCCATTGCCGTGCCTTCGGGCCAGCTCGTGACCCTGGCAGAAGTGCTGCTGGACGAGGCGCCCGGCCAGCCGGGCCAGCCGCCGCAGCTCTGGGCGCGGTTCCGCTTCCTGGCGCCGCAGATCGCCCGCGGCACCGGCACCGTCAGCTATGACACCGCGGCCCCCGACATGGACCACCTGTGCGGCACCCTGGCGCTGCCCTATCTGGCCGAACACGGGATGACCGCTGCGCGGGTGGTGATATCGCTGTCCGACCGGGAGCTGCCCTTTGGCGCGCAGGACCCGGAAGCGACCCAGTTCTTCGAGGCCTACCGCCCCGACGGCGCGGCCTGCATGTGGGAGGCTTTCTGATGCGTCCACAACATCTTGCGGGGCAAAGCTTAGATCGGCAAAAACTTGCGGCATTGCAGCCACAGCGCTGCCATTTGCCGCGATTTGGATGTGACTTGGCTGCAAACCCGGCTATCCTCAGCACGGGCAGTTGTTTGACTGCCTTCGCATTGAGGTTGAGGCATGCGGCGGGCGCAGCCCCCGCAGGTTTCACGAATTTTATCAGGAGACAGAAATGTCCAAGAGCATCAAGCTTATCGCCCTGGCCGGCCTGCTGGCCGCTGTTACCGCCTGCGCCCAGCAGGAAGAAGAGTTCGTCGTGGTTGAGCCGCAGCCGGTCTCGCAAGAGCCGGAATTCACCGGCAAGTACAACTAATCCCTACAGGGGTCCGGCCCTGCGGCCGGCCCCCGCCGCCCCGTGGGGTGCCGGACCGGAGGCACCCAAATGCTGAAACACCGCGGGTTCCCGGGCCGTATGCCCGGCACTGATTTCCAATTCACCATCCGCCGCCCCAACCCCAAAGGGGTCACGCCGCTGATCCGGCGCGAGCGCTTCCGCGACCGCAAGCACGTCGACAGGCGTGTCGACCAGACGTTCATGCAGGCTCTGTGGGAGCATTTCGGCGACCAGCCGTTCGAGCGCGGCAACCTTGATGCAGGCCGCCTCAGCTGGCTGTTCGGCCGCGAGGTGGTTCCCGCCGAAGATCCGTTTGATCCCGAAAGCTATGAGGCGCTGCTGGTCATTGACGAGGCGGTCGCACGCGCCTCCTTCCCGGAGGCGTTCAACTGATGCAGGCGCCCCGCACGCATACCGCGCCCGCATCCCCGCAAGGCTGCTTGCGGGGCAGGGCTGTGCGCTGCGGGGCGGCCCGCCGGTCAGAAGTCCAGCTGCACCGCCAGCTGGATCCGGTCGCCGTCAAAACTGTTGCCGGAGATCGTGTCGTTGCGCTCGCCAAAGATGTACTCGGCGCTGAACGTCAGATTGTCGGCCGGGCTGTAGAACGCATTCACGTGGATGGTCTCCAACTCGGTGAACGACAGCGTGCCGGTCGAGGTCGGCAGATCGTAATCTTCACGCCCGTAAGCGATACCGACGTTCCACTGGTCGTTGATCTGCTGCCGGAACTCCAGCGTATAGCCGTCGACGTCATTGGCCTGGCCGCCGGAGATGGCATCGCCAAGCCCGATCAGCAGCGGGCCGATCGCTTCGCCGGTGACATATGTGGCCTGGAACAGGCCGCCATTCCACGGGGTGATCGCACCCGACAGGGTGACGCCGGTCTGGTCCGTCTCGACGCCGCCGCTTACGGCATTGCCGGTCAGGCCGGCAATCCGGGCGGTGACCACGTCATTGCTGTACTGCACCGCTGCGGTGAAGACCGGGTCGTCGGACGGCACCGCGCTTTCTTCGATCGACAGGCTGTAATCGAACCCGTTGCCGAAGCTGTTGCTGTAGCGCACCTGCGGCCTGCGGGCGAAGGCGATGCCGACCGGGCCGTTGAATTCCACCGAGGCCGGATACTGGCCGATGGGCATGAAATTGGTCCAGGTCTGGCCGATCAGCCAGTGGTCGCCGATCTGGATATTGGCATGGCGCACCCGCAGCTCCGGGCTGCTGGAAGAACCGCCGAACAGGTCCAGTTCAAGCTGGCCCTGAAGCAGGCCGACACCGGTTTGGGTGCTGGTACGGATCCCCAGACGCGTTTGACGGATGGTTGCGTCGAACCTGCCATCGGTGGCGTTCACCGGTTCACCGATGTTGTTCACGAATGCGCTGTCACCCTGGATGAAGTCGAAGTCGTAAAAGAAATCGGCCTTCACATAGCCGTAGATATCGACCGACGTGCCGCCAAGCCGGAAGTCGCCGGGGATGCTGCCGGCCTGCTGGTTCTCCGCTTCCAGCGCCTCGACCCGCGCGCGCAGGTCCAGCAGTTCGGACTGGGTGTCCGCCTGCGCCAGCCCGGCACCGCCGGCGAGGGCTGCAGCAGCCAGGGTCAATGGCCGGTTAAGTACTCTTTTCATAGGGTTATCCCTCCTCCTCATGTGATGTCCCGCAAGGCTCCCACGCCGTTCGTGCAACGGGAAATGACATCCGGGAGAGCCGCCGTTACCAGCCGCGCCGCAAAAAGTGACGCAGGCTCGCGCGCCAATGCCGGGCGTGTGAGGCCGCACGCCAACCCCGTGCCGGCACAGCGGATTTCCCTTGCCGCACCGGGCGGCTGCTCACGCGCTGTCCGGCTGCGGGGCTGCCCTGGCTCACGGCAGCGTCGCCTGCGTCACGGATATGTGACGGCGCTGATGCGCACCCGCGGCAACCGTCCGGCAACCGCCCGTAACGTCGGCGTGAACTTGCACACGGGTCTCGCGAAACAGCGGGAACTTGCCCAAATCCGCGGCGCTGGAAATCCGGGGCTTACAGCAGCCTTCGGGGCGTGCATCGTGAACCTGGCAGCGCAGCCACGCTGCCGTGCCGAGCATCTGTTCCGGCCCCTTCGCCTGAACGGGCAGGTACGCGACCCCATCCGCGGCCTGCCCGTCTTTTATCCCCTTCAGGCAGCGGCGGAAGCTTGCCGTTCTACCCCCCCGATGCGGCAAGCCTCCGCCCAACTGGAGGGCGGTGCATTTGCGCCGTTGCGCAACGCCTTGTTGCCTGCAAATTCCGGCGGGACAATCACGTCCCCGGAAGAAGGAACATGGACATGCGGGCAAAATCTCTTATCGCAGCGCTCTCGCTGTGCGGCCTGGCGGCGGCCTGTGGCGACACCACCGGCGAGCGCGTCGTCTACGGCGCCGGCGCGGGCGCGGCGGGCGCTGCGCTGCTCGACGCCAACCTGGTCACCGGCGCCGCTGTCGGCGTTGCCGCAAACCTCGTCTACTGCGAACAGAACCCCCGCAAATGCTGAGGCTGCTGCCGCAGCTCTGAACAGCCGCCCCGCCGGGGCCGGCCATCCTGTCGCGCTGACGCCGTGCCTGGGCTTGCCCCGGGCGCGGCGTTTTGCATTCCGGAATACCAAGAAACAAGGGACTGCCTATGTTTGATAAGATCCTGATCGCCAACCGGGGCGAGATCGCCTGCCGCGTGATCAAAACCGCGCGGAAAATGGGCATCAAGACCGTTGCCATCTACTCCGACGCCGACAAGCAGGCCCTGCATGTGCAGATGGCCGACGAGGCTGTCCACATCGGCCCGCCGCCGGCCAACCAGTCCTATATCGTCATCGACAAGGTGATGGAGGCGATCCGCAAGACCGGCGCCCAGGCGGTGCATCCGGGCTACGGCTTCCTGTCCGAGAACTCCAAATTCGCCGAGGCCCTGGCCGCCGAAGGCGTCGCCTTTGTCGGCCCGCCGGTGAATGCGATTGAAAGCATGGGCGACAAGATCACCTCCAAGAAAATCGCCCAGGAGGCCGGCGTCTCCACCGTGCCCGGCTACATGGGCCTGATTGCCGATGCCGACGAGGCGGTGAAGATTTCGAATGAGATCGGCTACCCGGTGATGATCAAGGCCTCCGCCGGCGGCGGCGGCAAGGGGATGCGGATCGCCTGGAACGACGAAGAGGCCCGCGAAGGCTTCCAGTCCTCCAAGAACGAGGCCGCGAACTCCTTTGGCGACGACCGGATCTTCATCGAGAAGTTCGTGACCCAGCCGCGCCATATCGAAATCCAGGTGCTCTGCGACACGCACGGTAACGGCATCTACCTGGGCGAGCGCGAATGCTCGATCCAGCGCCGCAACCAGAAGGTCGTCGAAGAAGCGCCGTCGCCGTTCCTGGACGAAGAAACCCGCAAGGCGATGGGCGAACAGGCCGTCGCCCTGGCCAAGGCGGTGGGCTATGCCTCTGCCGGCACCGTGGAATTCATCGTCGATGGCGACAAGAACTTCTACTTCCTGGAAATGAACACCCGCCTGCAGGTGGAACACCCGGTCACGGAGCTGATCACCGGCGTCGACCTGGTGGAACAGATGATCCGCGTCGCCGCCGGCGGGGAACTGCCGCTGCGCCAGGAAGATGTTAAGCTCACCGGCTGGGCGATTGAAAACCGCCTCTATGCCGAAGATCCCTACCGCGGCTTCCTGCCCTCCATCGGCCGTCTGACCCGCTACCGCCCGCCGCAGGAAACCGCTGCCGGGCCGATGCTGGAAAACGGCAAGTGGCAGGGCGATGCGCCAGCGGGCGAGACCGCCGTGCGCAACGACACCGGCGTCTATGAGGGCGGCGAGATCTCGATGTACTACGACCCGATGATCGCCAAGCTCTGCACCTGGGCGCCGACCCGCGAAGAGGCGATCGACGCGATGCGGATCGCGCTGGACAGCTTCGAGGTGGAGGGCATCGGCCACAACCTGCCGTTCCTGTCGGCGGTGATGGACCACCCGAAATTCATCTCCGGCGACATGACCACCGCCTTCATCGCCGAGGAATACCCGGAAGGCTTCGAGGGCGTGGAACTGCACAGCGACGACCTGCGCAAGATCGCTGCCGCCTGCGCCGCGATGCACCGGGTTGCCGAAATCCGCCGCACCCGCGTTTCCGGCCGGATGGACAACCACGAGCGCAAGGTCGGCACCGACTGGGTGGTCAGCCTGCAGGGCCAGTCCTTTGACGTGGTGATCGACGCCGACCGCGAAGGCGCCACGGTGAACTTCCAGGGCGGCGGCAGCTACCGTGTCACCTCCGACTGGACCCCGGGCGACCAGCTGGCCACCGTGAAAGTCAACGGCGAGACCCTGGTGCTGAAGACCGGCAAGGCGACCCAGGGCTTCCGCATCCGCTCCCGCGGCGCCGACTTGGCCGTAAAGGTGCGCACCCCGCGCCAGGCCGAGCTGGCCGCGCTGATGCCGGAAAAGGTCGCGCCCGACACCTCCAAACTGCTGCTTTGCCCGATGCCCGGCCTCATTGTGAAGGTCGATGTCGAAGTGGGGCAGGAGGTCCAGGAGGGCCAGAACTTGTGCACCGTCGAAGCCATGAAGATGGAAAACATCCTGCGCGCCGAGCGCAAGGGTGTGGTGTCCAAGATCAACGCCGCGCCGGGCGACAGCCTGGCGGTCGACGATGTGATCATGGAATTCGAATAATGCATCTCGGGGCAGGCACATATGCAGCCGGGCAGGCGGGTTATCCCGCCCCTGCTGCCGTGCCTGCCCCGGCGCAGGGTGCGCCATGCACCGAATCTTCAGAAAATTCTGCGACACTGCGGCGGTTTGACGACCTCAAGGTGCCGCATGACCCGTCTCCTGACCTGCCTGTTGACCGCTCTGGCGTTTCTGCCGGCCTGTGCCTTGGACAAGGAGGCGGCCCTGCGCGCCCAGCTGTCCGCCTGGGTGGAGCTGGGGGAGACGTTTTTCTTCCAAAGCTCGATGAGCTGCACTGCAGCGGTGTTCCACACCGCGGAGAACCCGCGCATCACCTCGCTGGTGAAACGCGCCCGCTCGCTCAACACCGGCATGACGATGCTGGAGAGCGGCGAGCCGGTGATGTTTGCCGTGGCCGGCAAATCCCCCAACGCGGTAACAGAGGACATCATGTCCCGCGACCTGCCGCAGGGGCTGGAGGTGCTGAACTCCGGGCTGGCGGGGCTCAGCTGCATGACCGATCTGGTCAAATCGGTGTATTATCAGGCGATCCGCAATCCGTCCTCCACCCTGGTCTTCGTGCCGGAAACCGGCGCCATGGTGGTCTTGGACAAACAGGCAATGGCGCTGATCTACGTCCGCGGCAACGGCTGAGCGGACGTGCGGGGCGGGCTCACTCGCCGCGCCGCTCTTCCACTTCGCGCAGCCGGTCCGGGAATTTGTCGATGGTGCGGGACAATTCGCGCACCGTCCAGGGGTGCGGCTTCCTCAGCTTGACGCCGCCGTCCTTGCCCACCAGCACCAGCATGAACCCGCGCGGCCGCAGCTTCTTGCGCAGCGCGGATTTGGCGGCCGGGTCGGTATCGGTCAGCACCACAACATCGCGCTTGCGCAATGCTTCGGCGCCCTGCATCAGCCGCTCGATCTGCTCATGGTACCGCGGGTCCTCGGGGCTGTCGGCGAACACCACCACCGGCCGGTGCGTCCACTGGAATTCCTCCAGCGCCACGTCATACCCGGGCTGGATCAAATCGGATGTGCTGCCATCGGCCGCCACCGACGCCAGCGGAAGAAAACCTGCCAAAACAACGGTTAGGATTGCTCTCATGATCTCTCCTGTCCCGTTGAATATATGCACCGTAACGGCAAATGCGACCGCGAAGTCTGCGGCTTGGCCAAAAAATATCATCGTTAACGGGATAATGAGGGGTTGCCGGCCATGATTGTGCAATTCCCGACGACCGGGCTGCGGCCTGCGGCCCTCCAGCAGAGGTCCCGTACAACGATGAAAGTCATCCTTCACACCGGCGCGCATCGTTGCGCAACGACATCGTTCCAGGAATACATGCGCCAGAACGCGCAGCCGCTGGCCTGCCAGGGCATCGGCTTCTGGGGACCGTACCGCACCCGCGGCGGGGCGCTGTTCCACGGCATCCAGCCCGGCCCGGCGCCTGTCACCGGCCGCGATCTGGTGCAGCGGGCCAAGGGGCGGCTGCAGCTGCAAATGGCGGCCAGCCGCGAGGCAGGCGTGCAGCAGCTGCTGGTCAGCGAGGAAAACATGCTTGGCGCGGTCCGCGCCAACCTGCGCCTCGGCGACCTCTACAGCGGCGCGGGGGAGCGTATGGCGCGCTTTGCCGAGGCTTTTGGCGGCGCGGTGACCGATGTGGCGCTGTCGATCCGCAGCCTTGACGGCTACTGGACCTCGGCGCTGGCCTATGCGGTGGCGCGCGGCCACAAGATGCCCACGGCGAACAGCCTGGACCGGCTGGCGCGGGGGCCGCGCAGCTGGCGCGACGTGATCACCGACATTGCCTGCGCCATGCCCGGCGTGCGCCTGCATGTGCTGCCGTTCGAAACCTTCGGCGCCCGGCCCGAGGCGGCGCTGGCGTCCCTCACCGGCCTCAAGGCACCGCGCACCCATGCGCGGGTGCGCCTGAATGCGTCGCTCTGCCTGCAGGACCTGCGCGCCAGCCTGCCGTCCTCCGCAGCGGCTCAGCTGCCAGAGGGCACAGGCCGCTGGCGCCCCTTCACAGACGCGCAGACCGCATATCTGCGCGAGGCCTATGCCGACGACATGATGTGGCTTGCGGGCGGGGCGGACGGCCTCGCCGCGCTGGCGCACGACCCGGATAAACTGGCGGCGGGCACGAACCCGCCCCGTATCGCACTGACAAGAGGAAGACCTGATGACAAACAAAGACGAATGGCGGGCTCTGGCTGAGAAAGAGCTGCGCGGACGGGCGGTCGATGACCTCAACTGGCAGACGCTGGAAGGCATCGAGGTCAAGCCGCTCTATACCGAAGACGACACCCGGGATCTGCCCCACATGGGCACGCTGCCCGGGTTCGGCCCCTTCACCCGCGGGGTGAAGGCCACCATGTACGCAGGCCGCCCCTGGACCATCCGCCAGTATGCGGGCTTCTCCACGGCGGAGGAATCCAACGCGTTTTACCGCCGCAACCTGGCCGCCGGCCAGCAGGGCGTCTCGGTCGCCTTCGACCTCGCCACCCACCGCGGCTATGACAGCGACCACCCCCGCGTGGTCGGCGATGTCGGCAAGGCCGGCGTTGCGATTGACAGCGTCGAGGACATGAAGATCCTGTTCGATGGCATCCCGCTCGACAAGGTCTCCGTCTCGATGACCATGAACGGCGCAGTGATCCCGGTCCTGGCCTCCTTCATTGTCGCGGGCGAGGAGCAGGGCCACGACAGATCGCAGCTGGCGGGCACCATCCAGAACGACATCCTGAAGGAGTTCATGGTCCGCAACACCTATATCTATCCGCCGAAACCCTCGATGCGGATCATCTCGGACATTATCGAATACACCTCGAACGAGATGCCCAAGTTCAACTCCATCTCGATCTCCGGCTACCACATGCAGGAGGCCGGCGCGAACCTGGTGCAGGAGCTGGCCTATACCATCGCGGACGGCCGCGAATACGTGCGCGCCGCGATCGACGCCGGCATGGACGTGGACAAATTCGCAGGCCGCCTGAGCTTCTTCTTCGCGATCGGCATGAACTTCTTCATGGAAATCGCCAAGCTGCGCGCCGCCCGCACCCTGTGGCACCGGGTGATGACCGAATTCGGCGCCAAGTCCGAACGCTCCAAGATGCTGCGCACCCACTGCCAGACCTCCGGTGTGTCTCTGCAGGAGCAGGACCCCTACAACAACGTGATCCGCACCGCCTATGAGGCGATGTCGGCAGTGCTCGGCGGCACCCAAAGCTTGCACACCAACGCGCTGGATGAGGCGATCGCGCTGCCCACCGATTTCTCCGCCCGCATTGCCCGCAACACCCAGCTGGTGCTGCAGGAGGAAACCGGCGTTACCAACGTGGTCGACCCGCTGGCCGGCTCCTACTACATCGAAAGCCTCACCAACGAACTGGTCGAAAAGGCCTGGGCTCTGATGGAAGAGGTTGAGGAGATGGGCGGCATGACCAAGGCCGTCGAATCCGGGATGCCCAAGCTGCGCATCGAGGAATCGGCCGCCCGCCGCCAGGCGATGATCGACCGCGGCGAAGAGGTTGTGGTTGGCGTCAACAAGTACCGCAAGGACAAGGAAGACCCGATCGACATCCTCGACGTGGACAACCACGCGGTGCGCGAGTCGCAGATCGCCCGCCTTGAGACGATGCGCAAGACCCGCGACGAGGCCGCCTGCCAGGCTGCTTTGGAAGAACTCACCCGCCGCGCCAGGGAAGGCAGCGGCAACCTCCTGGAAGCCGCAGTCGAAGCCGCCCGCGCGCGGGCCTCAGTCGGAGAGATCTCCATGGCAATGGAAAAGGAATTCGGCCGCCACCGCGCCGAGGTGAAAACCCTGGCGGGCGTCTACGGCGCTGCCTACGAAGGCGATGAGGGCTTTGCCGCGATCCAGAAGTCGATCGAGGACTTTGCCGAAGAAGAGGGCCGCCGCCCGCGTCTGCTGGTTGTGAAAATGGGCCAGGACGGCCACGACCGCGGCGCCAAGGTGATCGCCACCGCCTTCGCCGACATCGGTTTCGACGTCGACGTCGGCCCGCTGTTCCAGACCCCGGAAGAAGCCGCCCAGGACGCCATCGACAACGATGTGCATGTGATCGGCATCTCCAGCCAGGCCGCGGGCCACAAGACCCTGGCACCGCAGCTGGTCGAGGCGCTGAAGGCCGAAGGCGCAGAGGACATTCTGGTCATCTGCGGCGGGGTGATCCCGCAGCAGGACTACGAGTTCCTGTATTCCAAGGGCGTCAAGGCGATCTTCGGCCCCGGCACCAACATTCCGGAAGCGGCCCAGGACATCCTGCGCCTGATCCGCGAAGCGCGCCCTTAAGCAAACAACGGGCCTTGCGGGGCAGGGAGGCTCTCCCGCTCCCGCAGGGACCCGCCCTTCGGGCCGCCCCCTTGGCGGCTTTGGGTCCGGCAGCCCGCCCCGATGGGGCGGGCTGCCTGCATCGCACGCCGGATGGCGTGCGATGCCGCGCCCAACGGGCGCGGATGTGCCAAAGGCACAAGCCGCCGCCGGGCGGGAGATCCTGTTTTTCAGAGGCTTGATGCTGCCAGCCGCAGCTTTTCGCCGGGGCGGCGGCGCCATGCCTTGGCAAATCTGCGCGGCGGTGGTTGAGTGGCGCCATGCTGCGCTCCAAACGCCCTCAGATCCTCACCGGCATGGCCCTCGGCGCCCTCTGGGGCGTGCTGGTCACCGGCCTGCCGCAATGGCTGGGCCTGCCCTATATCCCGGCCCCCATCGCCTTGCCCGGCGCCTTCCTTGCACCCGGTCTGGTGCTGGCGCTGCTCATCGGCCGCCTGGCGCAGCGGCGGTTCTTCGACTACGCGATCATCGACGGGCAGCCCTTTTCTCCCGGTTCTGGGGCGGAAACCGACCAGCGGGTGCTGACCAATACCCTCGAACAGCTGGTGCTGGCGCTGGTCCTCTGGCCCTTTGCCGCCGTCACCCTGGGAGGCGCCGTGGCGATTGCCCTTGGCCTGTCCTTTGCGCTGATGCGGGTTTTGTTCTGGGCGGGCTACCACCTGTCGCCGCCCCTGCGCGGGCTGGGGTTTGCCGGGACGTTTTACCCGACCGTGATTGCCGGGGTCTGGGCGCTGGCAGTGTGGCTGTGAGGCTTGCGCCCGGAAACAAGCCGCAGGCGGCGTGCCGCCACCATTTCCCGCCTTGCACCCCGCCGCAGCGCCGCTAGTCTCACGCGCAAAAAGGGGAGGGCGGATATGATACTCGATCACCTGGCAGTGGCCGGCGCAACGCTGGAGGAGGCCGTTGCCCACACGGAAGAAGCCCTCGGCATCCCCCTCGGCCCCGGCGGCTCCCACGCCCGCTTTGGCACCCATAACCGGCTGGCCGGGCTGGAGGATGGCCTCTATCTGGAAGCCATCGCCATCGACCCCGACGCCCGGCCGCAGGAGCAGCCGCGCTGGTTCAACCTCGACCGGTTCGAAGGCCCCGCACGGCTGAGCAACTGGATTCTGCGCAGCGAGGACCTGGAGGCGGAGAAACCCCTGCTGCCGCCCCATGCGCAGCGCCACGTGCAGATGCAGCGCGGGGACCTCAGCTGGCTGATGACGGTGCCTGCGGACGGGCTGCTGCCGTTCGCCAATCTCTTCCCCGCGGTTCTTGAATGGCAGGCAGAGCCGCCCGCCGCCAGGCTGCCGCAATCGGGCTGCCGCCTGCGCCGCCTGATCGTCAGCCACCCGGAGGCCGCCGCGCTGCAGGCGGCGCTGGACCGCATCCTCAGCGACCCGCGCGTCGAGGTGGAGCCGGGCGCGCCCGCTATGATGGCGGAATTCGCCACCCCGCATGGCACCAGGCTGCTCAGATGATCGTCCGCCCCGCAACCGACGCCGACGCCGAGGCCGTCTGCGCCATCGTCAACTGGGTGATCCGCGACACCCTGGCGACCTTCAACACTATTGAAAAGACGCCGGAGCAGGTGCGCGGCCAGATCGCCGCCAGCAACGGCGCCTATCTGGTGGCGGAGCAGGACGGCAGCATCCTCGGACACGCGCACTATTTCCCGTTCCGCTCCGGCCCCGGCTACCGCTTCACGGCTGAGCACACCATCCACCTGCTGCCCGCGGCACAGGGGCAGGGGGCAGGGCGGGCGCTGATGCAGGCGCTGGAAGCCAGGGCAAAGGAGGCGGGGCTGCACGTTCTGATCGCCAGCGTCAGCAGCGCCAACCCCGGCGCCATCGCCTTTCACGCCGCCCTTGGCTACGTTGAAACCGCCCGGATGCCGGAGCTCGGCTGTAAGAACGGCCTTTGGCTGGACACTGTTTTCATGCAGAAAATCCTGACACCGGGCATTCCCGCCCCTGACAGTTCCGTCAATCCCGGATAGGCTGAGCCCATGTCACTTTGGACCCGCATATCCGACGCGCTCTCCGCGCTTGCCGCAGGCGAAGGCCTCAGCGAAGTCTTCGACCGCCTGCGCGCCCCGCCCGAGCGCACCGTGGCCTTTGCCATTGCCGTCATTGCGCTTGGCGCCAAGATGGCCAAGGCCGACGGCCAGGTCACGCGGGACGAGGTCACCGCCTTCCGCGAGGTGTTCCAGATCGCCCAGGACGACGAGACCGGCGCGGCGCGGGTGTTCAACATGGCGCGCACCGACGTGGCGGGCTACCAGGAATACGCCCGCCGCATCCAGAAGATGTTTGCCGACGACCCGACCACGCTCTGCGATCTGATGGAGGGGCTCTTTCACATCGCCATGGCCGACGGGTTCTATCATCCCGGCGAGAATGAGTTTCTGGAGGAGGTCAGCCGCATCTTCGGCCAGTCGCCGCAGCAGTTCCAGGCGCTGCGCGCCCGCTTCGTGCCGGATGCGCCCAAGGATCCCTACACGGTGCTGGGCGTCAGCCCGGAGATGAGCAAGGAAGACATCCGCAAGCACTGGCGCAAGCTGGTGCGCGACACCCACCCGGATGCGATGATCGCCCGCGGCGTGCCGGAGGAAGCGGTGCGGCTGGCGGAAAAGCGGATGAGCGACATCAACCGCGCCTGGGATGAAATCAGCGGGTGCGGCGGCAATGCGGCTGGCCACGTATAATATCGAATGGTTCGCCTATCTGTTCGATAAGAACGACCGGCTGATGCTGGACGGCAAGCCGTCGGGCGTTTACGGCGTCGACCGCTATACACAGGGGCGCGCGATTGCCCATGTGCTGCGCCGCCTGGACGCCGATGCCGTGATGGTGATCGAGGCCCCCAACACGGGACGCACCCAGCGCACCACCCGCGCGCTGGAGGCCTTTGCGGCAGAGGCCGGGCTGCGCGCCTGCGAGGCGGTCACCGGGTTCCCCAATGACACCCATCAGGAGATCGCGCTGCTTTATGATCCCGAAGTGCTGGATGCGGTGCATGACGCCCGCGCCAGCGCCGCCGCGCCGCAGTTCAACGGCGTGTTTGAAATCGACCTGGATGTGGACGACCAGCGGGACACGGTTGCCTTCTCCAAACCGCCGCTGGAGCTGGCGGTCACCACCCGTGGCGGCACCGCGCTGCGGATGATCGGGGCGCATCTGAAGTCCAAGGCGCCGCATGGGGCCAACGGGCCGGAGGAGATCACCACTCTGTCCATCGCCAACCAGCGCAAGCAGCTGGCGCAGGCGAACTGGCTGCACCGGCGGGTGGCGGAGCATGTGGCCGCGGGCGAGCATGTGATCGTTCTGGGCGACCTCAACGACGGCCCCGGCGCTGACGACTACGAAAAGCACTTCGGCCAGTCTTCCATCGAGATCGTCCTGGGTGATCTGCTGAACGACCCCAACGCGCAATCCCTGCTGCAGCCGCGCGCCACCTCGCTGCCCAGCACCTCGCGGTTTTACAACCCTGACACCAAACGCTATTTCCCGGCGCTGCTGGACTATGTGATGATCTCGCACAGCCTGATGAGGTTTAGCCCGCAGTGGCGGATCTGGCACCCGTTCGACGATGCGGAATGCTACGCCGACGAGGACCTGCGCGACGCGCTGCTCAAGGCTTCCGACCACTTCCCGGTGACGCTGGATATCGCGCTGGAGTGATGGCGGGGACCCGGACGGGCCATAATCCCCGGCCATGCCGCCGCCATATAATGCTTATTCAGCGATGGTTGTTGTGACGATCACTTCAGCCGCCGCAACGTCTCCGATACGATCCCAGGCTTCTTCAGGAACATCCAGGTCTGCGGCCTTCTCCACAAAATCTGCATCTTCTGACGCAAAAAGCCGTTCCCTGTACTGGGTAAGGCTCTCTTCAGGCTGGTCGAGTCTTTCCCATAGCGACCAGATTTCTTTTTTAACGTCTGCCAGCAGGCCAGGCTCTTCGCCCGAAATATAGCTTTCGATCAGCGCTTCCAGTTCCGCCCAGGTCTCCAGATTATTCTGAGCCAGCGCATAATAGTCCATCAGGGCGCGGCGGCTGATAAAGGCGGACTGCACAGCGATAGTGCCTTCCGGGCGCATATGGGCGATGACGGATGTTGTGCTGGTGCTCGCATCCACATCGCCAGTAACTTCCACCGGCAGCCCTCTGGGTGTCAGCTTGGCGCTGGCCTCAATCCCGGCTGCAATGTCGCTGTCGATTGCCTGCTGCGTGATCAGTTTGCCGGTGAAGACAGACGACACCAGCAGTCCGGGGCCCATCGGAATACTGGCAGGCGGAAAAAGCGCCTCGCAGTCAGGACTATCCCCTGTAGGGGACACCAATTCGATTGCACCGGCCATCGGGTAAGCCAGGGACGTTCTCACCAGTACCGACTGGACGCTTCTGCGAACATTCCTGTTGAACTGAGCCTCGGCGGAAGCGGGGATGCCGTAAACGCTTGCGCTTCCCCCAAGACCCAAGGTAACCGCCGATTTCCGCGACAGCGAAACGGATACGGATTCCGTTGTGGTGTCTTCTTCAATCTCAAGTCCCGGGTAGCATTTGGCGCTTTCAAACAGCCGCTGTTCATCCTGGATGCGGATGACTTCGCCAACTTCCACATCGTACCGGAGGTGCAGAGGCATGGCCTTGAAATGCGAAAAAGCCGTGCGCGCGAAGGACGCCCGAAGCTTTGTCAGTGCCTCGGCTAGTTCACTTGCGTGAACCGCAGCAGGGGAAACGGCGAGGATCAAAGTTAATAGGAAAACCCAAAGGGAGCGCATGAAGTGGTCTCCTTGTACAAATTAACATACCAAGCCAGATTACACTAATTTGTTGTGGCTTAATATCTATAAGGTTGTGCCAGCGGCAAAGTGCTCTGAATGTTTTCGGGCCGAAGACACACCCGGCCCGGCACCATTTTCCACCCCCTCTGTTCGCGCAGCGCGGGTGCCCCTATATTAGCCCCATGAAACAGATCCTTCTGCCCGCCGCCCTGATTGCCCTCATCTCCAGCCCGCTTGCCGCCCAGGAGGCGGAAGGGGAGGACAGCGGCCCCTCGCTGATGGAGCGCGGGGCGGAGCTGTTCTGGGAGGGCCTGCGCCAGGAGATGGCGCCGGCACTGGAAGACCTGCAGGGCATGATGGAGGAGATCGGCCCGGCGATGGGCGCGTTCCTGGCTGAGATGGGACCCGCGCTGGCGGAAATCGCCAAGGAGGTGGAGGATTGGAGCGTCTATGAGATGCCCGAGATCCTGCCCAACGGCGATATCATCATCCGCAAAAAGCCCAAGGACAACGCGCCCGCCGACAAGGAAACCGCCGAAGAGGAAGGCGTGACCGAGATCTGACGCCCTCCGCCTGGGTTATTCGGTCTCCGGCGGCGGGGCGGGCTTGCTGAATTTCAGGTCGATCTCCGCCTCCAGCGCCTTGCCCAGCGATTGCAGCCGGGCCTCGGCGACCTCTCCGTACAGCGGCCGCGCCGCATCCGGCAGTTCCACATGCAGCACCCGCTTGCGCGGCTGCCAGCGCAGGGAGCCGATGTTGCCGTTGCCGGTGACCATCAGCATGGCGCCGAAGCGCATCGCCTTGCCCAGAACCTCGGCCTCGTGCTGCCCCTTCTCGTCCAGCAGATGATAGAGGTATTCGAAACTGCTGCCGCGCCGCTTGTTGCTGTAGCGGTGCAGTAGCGCCAGCCCCAGGAACACCCGCTCCGAATGCTTGAGCCCGCCCAGGTTGGCGCGGGTGGCGTTGTCGAAACAGACCTCGGCGCGGTAATCGGGATGCGCGCGCCAGCTGACGTCATGCAGCAGGCAGGCCGCCTTGACCAGCCGCCGCTTGCTGTGGCGCGCATTGGCGAACAGGGGGCTCACGAAATCATAAAGCGTCTTGCCAAAGCCGGGGACGCGGGCGTCCTTCATCTCGGCAAAGCGCGACGCCTCGATAAGCGGATCGCGGGCGCGCAGCCGCTGCGGCATCTGCTCGTACAACAGCCCCTCGCGGATGCCATAGCTGGAAACCGCGATGTCCTTGGGCTTGAAGGTCTTGACCAGCCGGGTCAGCACGTCGATCGCATAAGGCACCAGCGACATCCGGCTGGCAGAAACGCCGCAGGCGTCGCGCAGCTTGTCGAGGTTGCGGGTCTCGATATAGCGCGCGGTCTCGCGCACGTCCTTGGCCGACATCCGGTATTCATGCAGCACCTTCAGCGGATAGCCGCGCCGGTGCATGTCGATGCGGGCAATCGCGCGCCAGCTGCCGCCGACCAGGAACAGCCGGTCGCGCTGGGTGCCCATCTCTTCCTTCAGCTGCTCGATGACGTCGCGGATGTATTCCTTGCGGCCCCTGCGCCCGCCCTTGACGTCGCACAGCTTCAAGGGTCCCAGCGGCGAGGTCACCCGTCGGCCCACGGTGTTTTCCTGGATCTCCGCCAGCTCCATCGAGGAGCCGCCGATATCGCAGACCAGGCCATAGGCGCCGGGCCAGCCCAGCAGCACGCCCTGCGCCGACAGCCGCGCCTCTTCGCGCCCGTCGATCACGTGGATCTTGAGGCCGGTCTGGCGCAGCACTTCCGCGCAGAATTCCGGCCCGTCCTCGGCGTCGCGCACCGCGGCGGTGGCGACGGCGGACAAGGGCGGCAGCCCCATGCCCTTGGCCAGATACTGGAACCGGTGCAGCGCCGACAGCGCGCGGGCGCGGCCCTCGGGGTTCAGGCGGCCCGAATCCGACAGGCCTGCGCCAAGCGCGCACATGATCTTTTCGTTATAGAAATAGGCCGGGCTGCGGGCGGCGCCGTCGAACACCACTAGGCGGACCGAGTTGGAGCCGACATCGACCACCCCCACGCGGGACAGCGCCCGGGCGCCGGGGTCGTGAAAGATCGGACGCCCGAAGGGGCCCCAATCGGTGCTGGCGGCGGCGGGGTCCTGGGTGACGTTCATGAGGGCTCCGTCTTGCAATCCGCGGTCAGGATCGCCGAAGGGCGGGCAGGGGTCAACCGCTTGCGGCTGCGTCATTTTCCGTTTCCTTCTCCCGGCTTTCCGACAGCACCCGCACCGCCAGGGGCCGGGTCAGGCTGCGTTTTTCGGCCAGCGACAGGTGGTCCAGCCGCCGCACCATCTGCGCGGCGGCGGCAAAGGAGCGGTCCATATGCGCCACCAGGTAGGGAATCACATCGGGCTTCGGCGTGATCTGGCGGTCGTTGAACAGCTTGGCCAGCACCACCGCCAGCAGCTGGTCGTCCGGCGGCTGCAGCTCGGCGTGGGTGGCGGCCTGCACCCGGCTTTGCAGGTCGGGCAGGGTGAGGCCCCAGAGATTGGGCGCGGGCTGGCCGGTCATCACCAGCGCATGGCCCTGCGCCAGAACCAGATTGTGCAGATGGAACAGGGCGTTCTGCCGCTCAGGGTCGGCAGCGATCTGCGGCACGTCCTCCACCGCGATCGGGCCGTGCGCCAGCTCCGGCACCGCCCCGGCTGTCAGCTTTGCGGCGGGAATGATGCGGGCGCCGGTCTGGCTGGCCCAGACATGCGCCAGATGCGACTTGCCGGCGCCCTTGGGGCCGGTCAGCACCAGCTTGCCGCTGGGCCAGGCAAACTGCGGGTCCAAAAGCGCCACCGCCATCGCATTGGAGGGCGCGACAAAGAAATCCTCTCGCCCCAGCGCAGGTTTCGCCGGGAGATCAAAGCTCAGCTGATGTGCCATCTGGTTTATTCCGTTCCCGCGTCCCGGTGGCCCTGGCCCTGATACAGGCGGCTGTCCAGGTACTGCTCGGTCACAAAGCGGGCAACCACCCCCAGCGCCGCCGCCACCGGCACCGCGATCAGCATCCCGACAAAGCCGAACAGGGCGCCGAACACCGACAGTGCCAGCAGCAGCCAGACCGGGTGCAGCCCGACCGAGTCGCCGACCAGCTTGGGCGTCAGGAAGTTGCCCTCGATCACCTGGCCGACGACAAAAATCAGCGCCACCAGCCCGATCGAGACCCAGTCGCCCCAGAACTGGAACAGCGCCAGCCCGATCGCCAGCGCGCCGCCGATCAGCGCGCCAAGATAGGGAATGAAGGTGACCAGCCCGGCAATGAACCCGACGGCGAGGCCAAAGTTCAGCCCCACCAGCATCAGCGCCACCGCGTAATAGGTGCCAAGGATCAGGCAGACCGTGCCCATGCCGCGGATAAAGGACGCCAGCGCCGCGTCGATGTCACCGGCCAGGCGGCGGATCACCGGCTGGTGGTCGCGCGGCAGCAGCTCGTCGATGCGGGCAATCATCCGGTCCCAATCCAGCAGCAGATAGACCGCCACCACCGGCACGATCACCAGAAGCACCACCACATTCAGCAGCGAGACCGCGGAGCCTGCCACCGATTGCAGCACCTGCACCGCGCGCGACTGCAGGGTCTCGGCGAGGGCGGAGATCGCCTGGTGAATGCGGCTGTCCTGTTCAAAGACCGCCGGGAAGCGGTCATTGACGAAGTTGCGCGCATCGCCGATCAGCTTGGGCAGCACATTGGCAAGGTCGATCATCTGGTAGATCAGCGTTGGCACCACCACCAGAAGCAGCAGCACGAACACCACCAGCGTGCCCACCGTTATGGTCGCGGTGGCGCCCGAGCGGCTCATGCCCCAGGCCTCCAGCCGGTCGGCAATCGGGTCGATCATATAGGCAATCGCGGCGCCCAGGATGAAGGGCAGCAGCACATGGCCAAGCGACCACATCACCACGGCAAAGACCAGGGCGGCAACGCCCCAGTATTTAAACTGTTTCTTTGCTGGTAGCGCCATGATCAGACAACCCGCCCTTGGCCCGTTTTGGTTCAGGATCCTTGGCGGTAGTCTTCCCTGATGGGGCGGGCGCTTGCAAGGGCCGCGGGCAAATCGCCTGTGGGCAAGGCGGGGATAAGGCGCAAAAGGCCGGGGGCAAATTCTGGATAGACCCGGCGGCGCCGCGGCCCGTTGTCAGTGAATCCGCACCCCCTGGCGCTGCAGTTCCCCGTGCAGCGCGGAAAGGCTGACCGCGTCCAGCGCGCAGTCTGACGTCACCGACAACGCCGCCGCCACGCCTGCGCCCTGACCGGCCACCGCGCAGCAGGCCATGTTGCGCGTCGCCGCATGGGCGATCTTGTCGCCGCCGATGGCGCGGCCGGTCACCAGCAGCCCCTCAACCCCTTTAGGCAGCATCGACCGGTAGGGGATCTGCATGTAGCGCCCGGTGGTGGGCAGGATCAGCACGCCGTAGCCGTCGATGAACTCCGGATAAATCCCGATGGTATCCTCGAACCGGCCCTGGTTGCGGGTCTCGTCCTCGGTGATGTTATGATGCGCGTCGATCTTGCGGGTGTCGCGGATGCCGATGGTCATGCCGAAGTTCCTCAAGCGCGCGCCCGCGCAGCCCGGCGTGTAGGCGCGCAAGGCATCAATCGCGTGCATCGCCTGTTTGCGCCCCTCGATCTCGCCGCGGGTCATGCTGTCGGGGTCAGTGCCGTCGATGCCTGCCAGATGCACCAGGTTCATATAGGTCATCTCGCCCGAGTCATGCACCGCGCCCCAGGTGCCGCCGATGGTGTTCAGATGCGCCGGAATCACCCCGTCGCGGATCGCCTGGGCAAAGGGCTTGGCCAGGAAGGGGGAGAACATTGCGTCTTCCTTGCCTGAGGTCTCCACCTGCCATTCGCCGGTCGACCAGTTGGCATAGGTCTGCGGATCGGCTTTGACACCTTCCATGAACTTCTGTTTGTCCACGCCCGCGATGTGGAACATCACGCTGGCCGCCTGCATCTGCTCCACCGGGGTTTTCACGCAAGGCGCGCCCATCATATGGGCAATGTCGGCGTCGCCGGTGGCGTCGATCACCCGCTTCGCCAGAATGGCCTCACGGCCTGCCTTGCTCTCGACGATCACACCGGTGATCCGGTTCCCTTCGCGGATCGGCGCTACGAACACCCGGTGCAGCATCGGGTGAATGCCCGCTTCCTCCACCAGCTTATCGGCGACCAGCTTGAAGCCTTCGCTGTCCAGCTCATAGCTGAGCGACTGGCTCTCCGGCACTGCCGCGCCCATCGCCTTGGCACGCTCCTCGAACTCCCAGCCGATGCCGCCGGCCTCCACCGTTTCCTCGTGCCGGTACCAGGCAAAGCCCTCGACCCCCACGGTGGTGATATTGCCGCCAAAGCAGCCGAAGCGGTCCAGGAGGGTCACCTCGACGCCTGCACGCGCCGCCGCCAGCGCCGCCGCCAGCCCGCCGGGACCGGAGCCCACCACCAGCACCTCGGTTTCATGAATGACCGGGATCTCCCGTGCCGGCTCCAGAATGGTCTTGGCCACGTCTCTCTCTCCCTTGTCCCTGAGAGCGGTGTTTCCGGTAACAGTTTCGAATCTTGAACAACGGTTCAAGTTCTTTTGCGGCAGGAAGAGTGAAAAACGGCATGGGAGGGGGCAGGCAAAGGCCCGCTTTGCGTCCGGCGTCACGCGACACAAGGCCCGGGCCTGACCTTGGGGAGGCGTGAAGCGCCTTCGTCATGCTAAAAGCATGCCTCTGGCATGACGGGAAGGTCAGGCGCGGGCCGGGCCGCTGCGCGCCACGTCGCAAGGGCACACCGCCGCCGCATTGGATCATCCCCTTGCCCGCACCCCCATCACCCACTAAACCGGGCGGGAACGCGAACCCACATCACCGATGGAGCCAAGATGCGCCTGTCCCGCTATTTTCTGCCGGTTCTGAAAGAGAACCCCTCGGAAGCCCAGATCGTCAGCCACCGGCTGATGCTGCGCGCCGGGATGATCAAGCAATCCTCCGCCGGGATCTATTCCTGGCTGCCGCTGGGCTTCAAGGTGCTGAAGAAGATCGAAAGCATCGTCCATGACGAGCAGATCCGCGCGGGCCACATCCCGATGCTGATGGCCACCATGCAGCCCGCCGATCTGTGGCGCGAGTCGGGCCGCTATGACGACTACGGCCAGGAAATGCTGCGCATCAAGGACCGCCACGACCGCGACATGCTGTTCGGCCCCACCAACGAGGAGATGATCACCGACATCTTCCGGGCGCATGTGTCCTCCTACAAGGACCTGCCGCTGACCATGTACCAGGTGCAGTGGAAGTTCCGCGACGAGATCCGCCCGCGCTTCGGGGTGATGCGGGGCCGTGAGTTCTACATGAAGGACGGCTATAACTTCGACCTCTCCAAGGAAGACGCGCTGCACGCCTACAACCGCCACCTGGTCAGCTATCTGCGCACCTATGAGCGCATGGGCCTGCAGGCGATCCCGATGCGCGCCGACGGCGGCCCGATCGGCGGCGACTATACCCATGAATTCCTGGTGCTCGCGGAAACCGGCGAGTCCGAGGTGTTCTATGACAGCGCCGTGACCGATTTGACCTTTGGCGACCGCGATATCGACTATGACAGCGTCGAGCAGTGCCAGGCGGTGCTGGAGGAATTCACCTCCCGCTATGCCCGCACCGACGAAACCCACGACGAGGTGGTGTTCCAGGAGCAGGTGCCGGAAGAGCGCCGCCGCTTTGCCCGCGGTATCGAGGTGGGGCAGATCTTCTACTTCGGCACCAAGTATTCCGAGTCGATGGGCGCTACCGTGCAGGGCCCCGACGGCAAGCCGGTGCCGGTCCACATGGGCAGCCACGGCATTGGCGTCTCGCGCCTGCTGGGCGCCATCATCGAGGCCAGCCACGACGACAACGGCATCATCTGGCCCGAAGGCGTGACCCCGTTCCACTGCGGTATCGTCAACCTCAAGCAGGGCGACGACGAGGCGGACGCGGCCTGCAACCAGCTCTATGCGGCGCTGACCGCGGCCGGGCTGGATCCGCTCTATGATGACCGCAACGAGCGGGCAGGCGGCAAGTTTGCCACCATGGACCTGATCGGCCTGCCCTGGCGCATCACCGTCGGCCCGCGGGGCCTGAAGAACGGCGTGGTGGAACTGACCTCGCGCCGCACCGGCGAAAGCGAGGAGCTGAGCCCGGAAGAGGCGGTGAAGAAGGTGGTGGCCATCTATGAGAAACACCGCACCGGCCGCGGCTTCTGAGCCAGCCTGCCAGTTCGAAGGAAACAGCCCCGCCGGCAGATGCTGGCGGGGTTTTCCTTTGCCGGGCGGGCAGGGGCACTGACAGAGGGCAGCCCGGCTGCTAGCCTTGGCAGTATCCAAGGCGGGAGAACGGACGTGGCCAGCTTCAGCGGTATCGAAAAAGACAGCGGGCTGACGCATGTGCTGTCGTCTTTTCCCCGGAACGCGGAACAGTTGCTGCATCTGCTGGACAGCATCATGTGCGGCAGCGGCGCGCTGTCGCGGGGCGAACGCGAGGCGATTGCCGCCTATGTCTCCGGCCTGAACGATGTGGCCTATTGCGTTCACTACCACAGCCTGTTCTCGGACGTGTTTTGCGGCCCGGTGGCGGCAACACAGGACCGTATCCGGCCCCTGCTGGAATACGCCCGTGCCCTGCACGGCGGCGAGGCCGAAGGTCTTTCGCAGGCCTTTGAGGAGGCCGTCACGGCAGGCTGGAGCGAAGCCGCGCTTTATGAGGTGGTGGAGGTCTGCGGCGTCTTCAGCTTCATCAACACCATCGTCAAGGCCGCCGGGCTGACCGAGCCGGGACAGGCGCCGGAGCCGCGGCCGACGGCACAGGGGCTGGTGAACTCCTATGCCGCAATGGCGCAGGCGGTGCGCGGTAAATAGACCTTGGCCTCAGTGGCGCGCGCTCAGCCGTGTTTCAGCGGGTATTCATGGCCCGAGAGACGGTGGAACAGCGCGGCAATCGCCACCAGCGCCACGGCGCCGGTCAGCACCGGGAACAGCAGGAAGGAAATGCCGGGATCGGTGGCAAAGACCACCAGCGGATCGGCGCCCGCGGGCGGATGGGTCAGCCGCAGCGCCGCCATCAGCGCGATCGACAGACCCACGGCCAGCGCCAGCGCCCACCAGCTGTCCGGCAGCAGCGCGTTCAGCGCCAGTGCGACGGCAGTGGCCAGAACATGGCCGCCGACCACATGCGCGGGCTGCGACAGCGGGCTGGCGGGGACTGAAAACAGCAGCACGCAGCTGGCGCCGAAGGGGGCGATCAGCAGCAGGAGGTTGGCATGGGTTGTGAGCAGCGACAGCGCAGCAATTGCCAGAAAGGCACCCAGCCCCGCCATAATCACCGTGCGCAGCGAGGGATGCGGAAGCGCGCGTTTGAAGTATCTGTCCATCGTTCTCACCAATTAAAACCCGAACCGGGCTGATAAAGCCTTACTGCAGCGCGAACGCAAGGCAATGGGCAGATGCGGCAGGTCACGATGCGGTGACGCCGTGCGGGGCCGGTTCCGGTCTGGGCCGGCGGATTATCGGGCCGATATGCAACCGCACCTTGACCCCAGGCGTTAGGCAGCACAGGTTGCAGGCAAATTTCCCGGGCAGGACCCCTCTATGGCCACGACACCACCGCCGTTTTCCCGTTTCGAATGGATCATCGCCTGGCGCTATCTGCGCGCCCGCAAGGCCGAGGGCGGAGTCAGCGTGATGACCTGGATCAGCCTCATCGGCATCACGCTCGCGGTCTTTGCGCTGATTGCCACGCTGGCGGTGCGCTCCGGCTTCAGGTCGGAGTTTGTCGGCACCATCCTGGGCGCCAACGCGCATGTCACCGTCTATTCCTATGGCGAGGTGAACGAGGCCGGGGTGCTGGACCGCAGCCTCCCGGATTATGGGGCGCTGGCGGAAAAGGTCGCCGCAGTGCCGGGCGTCACCCGCGCCGCGCCGCTGGTCAAGGGCCAGGTGATGGCGAACCTGCGCCAGCGCAATGCAGGCGTCGAGGTGTTCGGCATCTCCGCCAAGGACATCCAGGGCATCCCGGGCGTGGCGCAAAGCGAAGAATCCGTGGGCGACCTCGCACGGTTTGAGGACGGGATCGCCATCGGCTCCGGCGTGGCGCGGGAGCTGGGGGTGAGCGTGGGCGACAAGATCAAGCTGATCTCGCCCAACGGGGTGAAAACCGCCTTCGGCACCAGCCCGCGGGTCAACGCCTATGAGGTGGTCTATGTCTTCACCGCCGGGCGCTGGGACATCGACCGCACCCGCGTCTATCTGCCCTTTGCCGAGGCGCAGGCCTTCTTCAACCGCGAGGGCGTGGCGGATGAGATCGAGGTGATGGTCGACAACCCCGAAAACGCCGATGCGATGGCGCTGGCGATCCAGCAGGCGGCGGGCGGCACCGCGGGGGTCTGGACCTGGCGCGATGCTTCCGGCGGTTTCCTGCGCGCCTTGGAGGTCGAGGACAACGTGATGTTCATCATCCTGTCGATCCTTGTGCTGATCGCGGCGATGAACATCGTCTCGGGCCTGATCATGCTGGTCAAGAACAAGGGCCGCGACATCGGCATCCTGCGCACCATTGGCCTCAGCGAAGGGTCGATCATGCGGGTGTTCTTCATCTGCGGCGCCTTCACCGGCGTCATCGGCACCCTTTGCGGCGTGGTGCTGGGCTGCCTCTTTGCGCTGTATATCGACCCGATCTTCTCCTTCGTGAACTATGTCATGGGCGGCGGCGTCTGGGACCCGTCGATCCGCGGCATCTATGCGCTGCCCGCGGAACTGCGGCTGGCCGATGTGATCTCGGCCACGGCGCTGTCGCTGGGGCTGTCGTTCTTCGTGACCATTTTCCCGGCCCGCCGCGCGGCGCGCCTCAACCCGGTGGAGGCGCTGCGCTATGAGTGAGATCACGCTGGAGCTGAAGGGGATCACCAAATCCTATCTGACCGGCACGCCGGGGCAGGTCGATGTGCTGCGCGGCGCCGACCTGAGCCTGCAGGCGGGCGAAGTGGTGGCGCTGGTGGCGCCGTCGGGCGCGGGCAAGTCGACGCTGTTGCATATCGCGGGCCTGCTGGACACGCCGGATGCGGGCGAGGTGCGGGTGGCGGGCGAGGACGTGACCCGCAAGGGCGACCGCCGCCGCACCCGCGTGCGCCGTCAGGAAGTCGGCTTTGTCTATCAGTTCCACCACCTGCTGCCGGAGTTTTCCGCACTGGAGAACATCGTGCTGCCGCAGCTGGCCAATGGCGCCACGCAAAAGGCCGCGGTGGCGCGGGCGGCGGATCTGCTGGGCACGGTGGGGCTTGCGGCGCGCGCCGATCACCGCCCCGCCGCGCTGTCGGGCGGCGAGCAGCAGCGGGTGGCCTTCTGCCGGGCACTGGCCAATGCCCCGCGGGTGCTGCTGGCGGATGAGCCGACCGGGAACCTGGACCCCGGCACCTCCGATCAGGTGTTCGCGGCGCTGATGGAGCTGGTGCGCGGCACTGGGTTGTCGGCTCTGATCGCCACCCACAACCTGGAACTGGCGGCGCGGATGGACCGGCAGGTGAGGCTGGAGAACGGGCTGCTGGTGCCGGTTTAGGCGGCTGGGCCAGGGGGCGTTGCGCAGCGCCGCCGGGTGCTGTTTCCGCGTCTCGCCCGGCTGAATCCAAGGTATTTGACCTGATCCCCTGCGCTAGGCCACTCTGTCACTGGTTTGGTTCCAGTGACGGTGGGTTCAGATGCAGAAGACGGTTTCGGTCCTGAAGGATCTGGTGGTGCTGTTGCGCGATCTGTCGGTGATTGCGCTGTTTGCGGTGTTCCTGCTGTTTCCGCAGAGGCTGAACGCCATTCTGGTCAGTGCCGGGTTCGAGGAGGGCAGCTTTGCCGGCTTCAAGTGGAAATCGAAGCTGGTCGAATACGATGCCACCGTGGCGGAACTGCAGACCGCGCTGGCGGAGGCGCAGAAGGTGAACGCCCGGCTGACCGAGGCGCTGCAGGCAGCAGAGGCGGGGCCTGCGGAGGCCGGGTCAACGGAGCTGCAGCGCGAGGCGGAGCTGGTGCAGCAGGACGCGGCGGCGGCGCTGGAGACGGCCAGCAGGACGGTGGCAGGCAACCTGCAGCTGGTCGAGCAGGCCCGCGCCCAGCTGCAGGAGGAAGCCCTCCGCTATTGCTATCAGGAGGACAGCGGCAAACCCGGGCCGCGGGCTTTCCTCGTGGCCTGCCACTCCACACCGGAACGCTGCGAGCGGGCCAAGGTGAACCCGGCCACGCGGTCCTCGCCCTGCGTGGCGCTGGACATGAACACGGCACCCTGGCAGCCCAGCCCGGGCGGGTTCTGGGGGTCGCTGTTCCAGTACGGTTCCGCACCGCTGGCAGCGCCCTTTCCGCAAGTGGAATAGGCGGCAGGTGCGGGCGGTTGGCGGAACCTTGCCGCCTGGGCCGGGGCGGCTTTGGCCCCGGGGCGGCGGTTTGCTATCAGCTGTTAAAACTTGGCCGGGCGGGGTAGGCTGTCCGGGGATGCGCAGAAAGGGCTGAGACGTGGTGAATTCGGTAATCGAGAAAGATGTGACGATCGAAGGCAATATCACCTCCAGCAAGGGCAGCGTCGAAGTGCGCGGCCGGGTGGTCGGCGATGTGTCGGCGCAGGCGGTGACGGTGCTGGAAGGCGGCACCGTGGATGGCGCGCTCAGCGCGAAGTCTGTGACCGTCGAAGGCGTCTACAGCGGCAAGATCCAGTGCGAGGACCTGCGGCTGGCGGCCGGTTCGAAAGTGCAGGCGGATGTCTCGGCCCAGAGCATGTCCACCGAAAGCGGCGCACAGCTGCAAGGCAACATCAAGGTCAGCGGCAAGAGCTGAGGCCGCTGGGCCGCCGGCCCGGGGCGGGGCATTCCTGCCGGCCTCCGTCTGGCGTTCCAGCGCCTTGCCGGCTATTGGCGGGGCATGACAGACACCTTGCCGCCGTGCCCCGAATGTTCCTCTGCCTATACCTATCAGGTGGATGCCCTGCTGATCTGCCCCGAATGTGCCCATGAATGGGCGGCGGGGGAGGCCGCGGCCGGCGCCAGGGAGGTGCGCGACAGTGTCGGCCATCTCTTGGCCGACGGCGACACGGTGACGGTGATCAAGGACCTGAAGCTGAAGGGCACGTCCTCGGTCATCAAGGTCGGCACCAAGGTGCGCGGCATCCGGCTGGTGGACGGCGATCATGACATTGATTGCAAGGTGCCGGGCGTCGGCCCGATCGGGCTGAAGTCGCAGTTTGTGAAGAAGGTGGCCGGCTGAAGTCTTTGCGCTGTCAGGCCGGAAACCTCTAGCCCGGTGCTTCACTGCTGCGGTTCGGCGGCTTCGGCGTATCCGGCTGTTAACGAAACTGACAGTTTAGATCCGGCGGCCACCATTGCCGTGAACAGCGCCAGGGCAAAGACAGAGAAGGCTGGGATGCGCCAAAGCAGGGATCGTCTTGTGATGGCGGTTCCGGAATTCTGCCGTTTGGCGGCAACTGCCCCGTGAAGCCAGATCCCGGCCAGCATGCCGCCAAGCATGGGCAAAGAAGCCAGTATCACGATGAGGCCGTCGGGCCAGCTTTCCGGTTTGCTATCGGGGAAAACGGTGGGTAGCAGCAGATTTGCAGCTAGGGTGCCAGCCAGCCCACCGGTGAGAGTGCAGGTGATCAGGAAGGGAATCTGCCGCAGGCGTGTGTTGTTTCTCATATGGTTTTACCAAAAATAATAATGCGATAGACGTAATTCTTAATGCTGTCTTGCTCAAGCGGGTATCCTGGGTGCTGTGTGCGGGACTGACTTTTTATCCGCGAGCAGGGGCGGGTTAGGGGGCAATGGAGCGCCTGCCCGGCACAGGTTGCGGTAAGCGGTACCCTCACGCCATCTGGGTGATCCAGACCCCCAGTGCCATCACCGAAATACCGGCCGCTCGGGTCAGGGTCAGCGGGCTGATCTGGGCGCCGAACAGGCCGAAGTGGTCGATGGCGGCTGCTGAGATCAGCTGGCCGATCAGCACGAAGAACACCGCGTTGCCGACGCCGAAATGCGGCGCGACGTGGGTGATCGACAGGACGTAGAAGGCCACCAGGACGCCCGCCAGCAGCAGATGCTTGGGCGCGGCGGGGATCTTGGCCAGCGCCTGCGGGCCGGCGATCAGCGCGTAAAGGATGGTGGCAACCAGCGCGATCAGGAACAGCACCACCGCGGCCGAGGCCGGGGAGCCGATCAGCTTGCCGAGCGCCGCGTTCAGCGCCGCCAGCACCGGGATGCCAAGGCCTGCGGCCAGCATGATGAGGGCGTAGTGTGTCATGGTGCGGCTCCTGCAGGTGCGTTGGCAGTTTTGTGGACGGGATCTGCCCGGCAAAACAAGTGCTACGTTGCGGCCCGATGTGCGGGTGTGTTGACTTTTTAGTTGCGAATGATTTGCAATTGCATGTATGCAGGCGCCACGTTCCGCAACTCTGACTCCGCCAAAGGCCCACATGCCGCTGTCCAGCCTTCCCAGCCTGTTTCTTGATGATCCTGCCGAAACCGCCAGAACCGGTCTGAGGTTCCTGCACTTCATCGGCCTGGCCGCAGGGCTGGGCAGCGCTACGCTGCTGGATCTGCTGCTGCTGCGGTTTTTCCTGCAGGGGCAGGTGAGCGCCGAGCGTGTTGCCATCTTCGAGTTTGCGTCCAAGGTAGTGGATGCGGGGCTGAAGCTTCTCTGGCTGACCGGGTTCGGCTTTTTGCTGCACTATGCGCTGACGGATCCGGTGAAGCTGGAGAACCCCAAGGTTCATGCCAAGCTACTGGTGGTTGCGGTGCTGACCCTGAACGGGTTGTTCATCCATGCGGTGATCCTGCCGCATCTGCGCAGGCAGGCCGGGCGGCCGCTGTTTGAGGGGATGGGGCATAAGCAGCGCACGCTGTTTGCGGCCTCGGGCGCGGTTTCGGCGGTGTCCTGGTATCTGCCGGTGGCTCTGGCCGCCTTCCCGCAGCTGAATTTCACGCTTCCCGCAGCGCAGATCCTGACGTGCTATCTGCTGCTGATCGCGCTGATGACGGCCGTGGCGGCCGCCGTGGCCGGGCTGCTGTCAAAGCGCGCGGGGCTGCAAGCCGGGCAGGCGGCCGGGCGGGCGGAGGCGCAGGCGGGCTGGCAGGCGGAGGGGCGGGGACCTGCGGACCTGGCGCCCGTCAGCCGCAAATCCCCTTGAGGCTGGCGTCCTTCCACGGCAGGTAGACGTCGCTTTCGCGGCTTTGCGGCAGCGGGCTGACCGGCATCGCGGCGGCCAGCATCCTGTGCAGCCGTTTGGTGCGCTCCGCCTGCGGGGCCAGGGAGCGGCAGCAGACGTATTCCTCCATGATGGCGCCTTGCTGTTCAAACCCGTAGGCGAGGAAATCGGCGCCGCCTTCCAGGTCGAACAAGTAGGGGTCGCGGTCCGGGCCGTGCTCTGCCGCCGCCCGCAGCGGGGAATAGCCGGTGCGGCTGCGGTTCTGCCATTGCCAGACATGGGTGGCCTCATGCGCCAGCAGCATCGCCTCCACCAGGTGCAGCCGGTCCGGGTAGTCCGGCAGGTAGTTGTCCACGTACCAGTCGCGGGTGAAGAAGATGCGGTTGAACAGGGCGACAGCGGCGGGTTTGGTGGTGATGATCTCCTCCCTGACCGGCGGCAGGATGCGCTCGCGGCAGGTGACGCGCGGGCGCGGGGTGCGGTGCAGGGTGATCGGCCCCAAGGGGGCGCCGTCCACGATGCGGACCTTGTCCGGGTTGAGGCTGGTGCCGTGCAGGGTGCCCAAATAGGCGCGCTCCGTCTCTGTCAGCGGGCGGCCGCAGGCGGCGAGGAGCAGGAGGACGAGGAACAGGCAGCGGATCATGCGGTTCGCCTCAGCTCAGCAGCTCATCGCCAGCACGCGGCTGATTTCGGTGAGGGAGCGGCCGGATTGGTCCATCCATGTGTTGAAGGCTTTCTGCACCGCCTTCAGTGCGGATTTGGAGGTTGCGGGTTTGCCGATCACGCCTTCGGCGATGAGGCGCGCGGTGACGTCTTGGGAGAGTATGAAACTGTCGCGGCCGGCAAAGCGCATGGCGTACTGGCCGGTATTGCCGCCCAGCCGGGCGCCGCGTTTCTTGAGCATGTCCAGCAGCCCGATGTAATCGGCGGAGGGCCAGCCGCCCAGCACCTTGCCCGCGCCGCCCTGGTCGCGCAGATCCATCAGGAAGGCAGCGTTGTGGCGGACCGCGGCCAGCTTGGCGCCGTTGCGGACCACGCGGGTATCGCTCAGGATCCGGTCGAATTCATCCTCTGGCATGAAGGCGCAGGCGCCCGGGTCGAAGCCGTGAAAGACCTCCTCGAACCCGTCCCATTTCGCCTCGATCACTTTCCAGTTGAAGCCCGCCTGGAAGATGCATTTGGTCATCACAGAGAGCCAGCGGTCCTCCGGCAGCGCGGTCACATCGGGGGCCGGTTTGGCGAGCTTTTCCTCCAGCGCCGCGGGGCCGCCGTGGCGGTCTGCGGAAAGGGCATAGATCTCGTCAAAGCTGCGCATGGGCGGGGTCCTGTTGGCGTCTCCTCAGGTTAGCGGCGTGCGCGCAGCTCGACAATGGATTTGCCGAGGCGGAAAGGCGCGGCGAAGCTGACGAGGCAAAGCGCGATGATCTGCAAGACCAGGATATGGGCGTTGTCCTGCAAGTATTCCCATTCGTCCTTGAGCTTGGACACATGGGCGATCAGGTCGTCATAGGCGCGGGCGATGATCAGGAAGTCGCCGGCGATGGCGGGCACCTTGCGGCGCATGTTGGCGACGGCTTCCTGCGCGGGGCCGTCGAGCGCGGTGAAGACCAGAAACGCCTCCGGGTCGAAGGCGCTGGCCTGGGCTTCCATGTCCTTCATCTCCGCCATCCCGGCGCGGGTGCCGCTGAACAGGAAGCTGAGGCCCTGCAGCGGTGCCACCTCATCCGTCACCGCAATGAACAGCGGCAGTTCGGCGTTGCCCGCGGTGGAGGCGGAGAGGAATTCCACCTTTTCGCACAGAACCGCGATGTCGGCGTCATAGGCGGGGTCGCAGAAGCGCAGGCGGAAGCGGGCGGCGTCGCGGTCGAAGGCGGCGGTGGCGGCATAGGCGATGTCGATCTGGCGTTCCAGCTTGGATGAGTCGGCGGCGTAGATGCCGGAGATCACCGCGACCAGCGCGCCGAAGCCGCCCAGCAGCACCCAGACCAGATCGGCCAGTTTCCAGGCCCGGTGGCCCGGCGGCTTGCGGAACAGGAAGGCGGTGGCGATGAGGCCGGTCAGGAAGAACAGGATGAGAAGCGGCAGCTGGTTGTCCGCGATGAAGCCCATGGCAGGTCCCCTGATGTGTCTGGCTGGCCTGACCATAGGAAGGGACAGGGGTTTCAGGCAACAGCCCTCACGAAGCTGTCACCGGCGCGCCGGTTTGGCCGGGCGGGAGGGGGTCTCCGTCCGGTGCTGGCGGTGTCTGGGGCCGGGGGCCGTTTTGCTTGTGTGGCCGTGCCGTGCTGGCCGGGTAGAGGTGGCGGCGCCGCCAAGAGGCCCGGAGGGGCCAGAGGCGGAGGGCCGGGCAGGGGGTCGCAAGCCCCCATGTCCGCTCGAAAGCTCTCGGTTTGCGGAGAACCCCTGCACCCGATGAAGAGGTGGTCTTGGGGGCTCCCGTATCTCCTGGTGGTGCGGGGTGTCAGTCCGCACCGGTGTGTCGCGACGGATTGGAGTGTGGCAGAGCGGGGTTAAGGGGGCGCAAGCGGGGCGTGCGGTGGTTTGGGGTTTGGCGCAACAACCCCGACCGGGTCGCTTGCGGCCCGGTCTGCGCCTGCCTGCCTCCCGGCAGGCGCAGACCTGTTTCTGGATGCCTCCGGCGGGAGTATTTTTGCAAAGGTGAATGGGGGGAAGTGTCCTGCCAGAGAGGACCTATTTCAGTATTTTTGGAACGCTATGATGGAAACTAGAAGAAAGTTTGTTGGCGTGGGTCGTGTTCCTCACGCCTTTCTTGTTCGCGTTTGGCGCGTTCTTTCTTCTCTTGGCGCTCTGCAATGCGCTCTTGCGCCAAAAAGAAACCTTGCGAAAATTGTTCAAGCATCTCGTTCCTGCGAGAAACTGAAATCTCCGGAACGTCATTTGCGTTAATGCTTCTTAGAATTCGCGGCTGATCGGGTTTGACCGAGCTGAAATCCAAGATTTGAAACTCTGCGTCTTCAAGGTCAGGATCCTGCGCCAGAACCTCTTTGACCACACTCACGAAGAGCGAGAGTTTCTCTCCATTGAGAGGGTTTTTGCGCCAGAAAATAAACCAAGGGAAAACAAGCTTGCCGCCAACGCCGTATACCATAGGCGGCTTGAAGGGAATGCTCAGTGTCCTGCCGTCCGCGCCACGAGCAAGTGGGTAAAAACGTGGGCTAACCGCATTCACAAAGTCCGGCTTTTCATTTTCAAAGTGGCGTCTAAGCAGGGGCAGAATCTCGAGGAAATTGTTTCGCACGGTTTCCCGTTTCACTTTCTCCCTGATACCTCTCTCGACGTCATCAAACGGAACCCCAAAGACTAGGTAGTCCCTGACTGCGTGCACCAGTGCGTTGTAGTTAAACATCGGCGTGTTATCGAACAGCCTAACCAGCTCATTCGCAATCATCTCAGGTCGTTCACGCCAGTTCCGAGCTAGGTGCTGTGCCGACGGAACGTTGAGAACTTTCTGAGTCATGTTTATTGAACCTTTGCAGCGCGGGGGAGAGTAGAATAGTAGGAGCGGATATCGGCGTTTTCAATCCTCATCCCTGGATTTATTTTCCCATCGTGATTCCATACTTTGTCCCATGGGCCACCTTCAGCATGGCTGATTTCTACAAGCTGTGACGCCGATAACTTCCCGTAAAATCCTATTACTTTCCTTAGAAATTCTATTTTATCCTTAGGGGCCTCAAAGAGTGCGATCTCTTGTTCGCCTGAGAACCTATTAAGCTTCTTGCTCCTGGCTCTAATTGCTGAGCGACCGCAGTGCTTAAACTCTCGGTAAAGATACTGAAGCACGGGACCGTAATCCCAGGCTTCAAAGTTTTGTTTGATAAGTGGCTCATCAAATTCAACGAGGTGCCAAGCATGACAGAAGTAAACTAACTTCTGCAGTGCAAGGTTCGTAACCAAAATTCCTTCTTCGTCACAAACGTCAAGAACGAAATTCGCGACGGCTCGACCATCTTGTCCCATAGCGACTCCGTGTTCTCTTTATGTTCTATTTGGCGCGAGTGGCGATGTCAACGCCCCTCAAACATCCAGCTCCTCCACGAACTTCGCGTTCTCCTGGATATACTGGAAGCGGAGTTCGGGTTTCTTGCCCATCAGGCGCTCGACCAGGTCGCCGGTCTCGCCGGGCTCGTCCTCGTCGATGGTGACGCGGATCAGTTTGCGGGTCTTGGGGTCCATCGTGGTCTCCTTCAGGTCCTTGGCGTCCATTTCGCCAAGACCCTTGAAGCGGGAGACGTCGATCTTGCCCTTGCCGCCCAGGCCCTTTTCCAGCCATCTGTCGCGCTCGGCCTCGTCCAGGCAGTAGACGCGGCGCGCGCCTTGGGTCAGGCGGAACAGCGGCGGGCAGGCGAGGTAGAGGTGGCCGCTGTCAATCAGCGGGCGCATCTGGGTGAAGAAGAAGGTCATCAGCAAGGACGCGATATGGGCGCCGTCGACGTCCGCGTCGGTCATGATGATGATCTTGTCATAGCGCAGATCGTCGAGGTTGAACTTGGTGCCGAGGCCAACCCCCAGCGCCTCGCAGAGATCGTTGATCTCGGCGTTGGAGCCGAGCTTGTTGGAGGCGGCGCCCAGCACGTTCAGGATCTTGCCCTTCAGCGGCAAGAGCGCCTGGTATTCACGGTTGCGCGCGCCCTTGCCGGAGCCGCCCGCGGAGTCGCCCTCGACGATGAACAGCTCGGTGCCGGCGCGGTCCTTGGAGGTGCAGTCGGTCAGCTTGCCGGGCAGGCGCAGTTTTTTGGTGGCGGACTTGCGCTGGGTTTCTTTCTCCTGCTTGCGGCGCAGGCGTTCCTCGGCGCGCAGGATCAGGAAGTCGAGGATGGCGCCGGCTGATTTGGTGTCGGCGGCCAGCCAGTTGTCGAAATGGTCGCGGACCGAGTTTTCCACCATCTTGGCGGCGCTCTCGGTCGACAGGCGGTCCTTGGTCTGGCCGACGAAGGCGGGGTCGGCGATGAAGCAGGAGACCAGCGCGCAGCCGCCCGCCATCAGGTCGTCGCGGGTGATGTTGCCGGCTTTCTTGTTGCTGACCAGCTCGCCATAGGCCTTGATGCCCTTGAGGATCGCGGCCCAGAAGCCGGCGACATGGGTGCCGCCCTCGGGCGTGGGGACGGTGTTACAGTAGGACTGGGTGAAGCCGTCGCGCGAGGGTGTCCAGTTGATCGCCCATTCGACATAGCCGGGCGCGCCGAATTTCTCGCGGAACTCGACCTTGCCAGCAAAGGGCGCGTCGGCGTAGGTGGTGGCCTTGCCCAGCACCTCAGTCAGGTAGTCGCGCAGGCCGCCGGGGAAGTGGAAGGTGGCCTCGGTCGGGGTCTCGCCGTCGTCGATCTCGGTCTTCCAGCGGATTTCGACGCCGGAGAACAGGTAGGCTTTGGAGCGCACCAGGGTGAACAGGCGCTTGGGCTTGAACCGGTGGGAGCCGAAGATCTGCTCATCGGCGTGGAAGGTCACGAAGGTGCCGCGCTTGTTGGGGGCGGCGCCGATCTTCTCGACCGGGCCCTGGGGCAGGCCGCGGGAGAAGCGCTGTTCGAACAGTTCCTTGTTCTTGGCCACTTGCACGACCATGGAATCCGACAGCGCGTTCACGACGGAAGAGCCGACGCCGTGCAGGCCGCCGGAGGTCTGGTAGGCCTTGCCGGAGAATTTGCCGCCCGCGTGCAGGGTGCAGAGGATCACCTCCAGCGCGGATTTATCCGGAAACTTGGGGTGCGGGTCAATCGGGATGCCGCGGCCGTTGTCGGAGATGGTGACGGAATAGTCGGCGTGCAGCGTCACCTCGATCCGGTTGGCGTGGCCCGCGACGGCCTCGTCCATCGAGTTGTCGAGGATCTCTGCCACCATGTGGTGCAGCGCGCGCTCATCGGTGCCGCCGATATACATGCCGGGGCGCTGGCGGACCGGTTCGAGGCCTTCCAGAACCTCGATCGAGGAGGCGTCATAGGTATCGGCTGCAGGCGTGCTGAGGAGATCGTCGGCCATGTGCGGGAACTGCTCTTCCTTGGTGTTGATTGGCGGCCATTATGGCAGGTGTCGCAGCCGGGTGGAAGAGGGGTGCAGGGGGCTGTGGATAAGGCCGGGCGGGGCCTTGCAAAGGCTGGGAAATTGAGCGGAGAGGGCCTTGCACGGCCGCGGGCGGGGGGGGGGCCGGGCGGATTTTCTGGCAGACGGCGCGGCGGCTTCGCTGCGGCGGCGCGGAAACCGTTTTCATTCCTTCGAAGGTAAGTTCCGGTTATCCGGGTGCGTCGATATTTTCCGTGCGGCGCGGGGGGCTGCGGTCTAAACCTCGGCCAGCGAAGGGCAGGAGGAGGGCCGCCGGGTGGCTGAGAAGGGAATCAAGACGCAGGACTGGGCGGCGTTCCGGGCCGAGGCGCAGCGGATGCTGGAGGCGGCGCTGGACCAGATGCAGCAGGCGGCGGACCGCCCCTGGCAGCCGGTGCCGGACGACATCGGCGCCCGCTATGCGGTGACGGCGGAGGCGCTGGGGCCGCAGGCGGCGGTGGACCGGATCATCCGCGATGTGCTGCCCTATCATGGCGGCAACACCCATCCGCGGTTCTGGGGCTGGGTGCAGGGATCGGGGCTGGCCTCGGATCTGATCAGCAGCCTGGCGGCGGCGGCGGTCAATGCCAATATGGGCGGGCGCGACCACGGCGCGAACTACATGGAGCGCGCGGTGGTGGACTGGACGCGGGCCAAGATGGGGATGCCGGAAAGCGCCAGCGGCATTCTGGTGACCGGCACTTCGCAGGCGACGGTGATTGCCTTTCAGGCGGCGCGGCTGCGGGTGCTGAAGGATCTGCGCAAGCAGGGGCAGGGCGCGGTGCGGCTGACCGCCTATGCGGGCGCGGGCGTGCATAATGCGACGCTGAAGGCGGTGGAGCTGCTGGGCATCGGCTCGGACAACCTGCGGATGGTGCCGCTGGCGGACGGCAAGCTGGACTGCGCCGCACTGGCGGAGATGGTTGCAAGCGACAAGACCGAGGGCGCGGTGCCCTTTCTGGTGGTGGGCAATGCGGGCACCGTGGACCTGGGGCTGTTTGACGATTTGAACGCGCTGGCCGATACGGCGGCGGCGCTGGGGCTGTGGCTGCATGTGGATGGGGCGTTCGGCGCCTGGACGCGGATCGCGGCAGAGCCCTACCGGTCGCTGTCCGATGGCATCGGGCGGGCCGACAGCATTGCGCTGGATTTCCACAAGTGGATGTATGTGGGCTATGACTGCGGCATGGCGCTGTTGCGCAACGAGGAGGAGCACCGGGCGGCTTTTGCGGCGCGGCCCGCCTATCTGGAAGGCGCCGAGCGCGGGCTGGCGGGCGGCGAGCCGTGGTTCTGCGACTATGGCATCGACCTGAGCCGCGGCAACCGGGCGCTGAAGGTCTGGACGGCGCTGGAAACCTACGGCGAGGCGGCATTTGCGCAAGCGATCACCGGCAATTGCGAACTGGCGGCGCTGATGGCGGCAGAGGTCGAGGCGCAGCCCCTGATGGCCCTGGGGGCACCGGTGGTGTCGAACGTCTGCGTCTTCACCGCGCGCCGCGATCTGGCGCCGGAGGCGCAGTCGGAGGTGAATGCCCGCATTGCCCAGACCCTGCAGGAAAGCGGTGAGGCGGTGTTCTCGACCACCCGGGCAGGGGGCCGCGTGATGCTGCGCGCCGCGATTACCAACCACCGCAGCCGCGAGGCGGATGTGCTTGCGGCGATTGCCGCGGTGGTGCGGGAGGCGTCGGCGTAAAGCGATGAGCCCCGCGCCTGCCTGGGCGGGCGCAGGCGTGACGGGGCGGCTTGGCGCCCGGCGCGATAGATGATTGCCGTTGCGTCTTGTTGCGCCGGTGAACGCGCCTGCCGGGGGGCAGGCAGGCGCGGGGCGGCGGTGCCGCCTTGCGTAACATCTGTGACGTTCGGTTCCGTCTTTCCGCCACGTCAGATCCCGCTACTCTCCATGCCGGACACACAAGGAGAGAGACATGGCCTGGATCAGGACCGTTCCGTTTGAAGAGGCAACCGGCAAGCTGAAGATGCTGTATGAGCGGGTGACCGGGCCGGGCAACAATGTCGACAACATCATGATGGTGCATTCCCTGCGGCCGCATTCGATGGAAGGCCACATGGCGCTGTACAAGAATGTGCTGCACCACACCGGCAACAAGGTGCCGAAATGGTTTCTGGAGGTGCTGGGGGTCTGGGTCTCGTCCCTGAACGATTGCGCCTATTGCGTCGAGCATCACTTTGCAGGCCTGCAGCGGCTGCTGGGCGACGCGGAGCGCGGGCGGGCGATCCGGGCGGCGATCGAGGCGCGCGAGCCGGAAGCCGCGCCGCTGGAGGCGGCGCAGGTGCTGGCGATGGGCTATGCGCGGATGCTGACCGAAGAACCCGCCAGCGTGACCGCGGCGGATATCGGGGCGCTGCGGGACGCGGGGTTCGATGACGGGGAGATCCTGGAGATCAACCAGGTGACCGCCTATTTCGCCTATGCCAACCGGACGGTGCTGGGGCTGGGATGCTCTGCCAAGGGGGATGTGCTGGGGCTGAGCCCGAACAATTCGGACGATCCGGGCGATTGGGGGCACAAATAGGGGCGCCGCCCCTCGGCCCCTGCGGGCCTCACCCCGGGATATTTGCAGCCAGATGAAGCGGATCAAGCGGCCCCGGGGGGCCGCTTTTGATGTGCAAACCGCATATCTTTTGATGCAGGTCAGGGCAGGGCGGCGGCGGCGGCGGTATGGTTGCGGCGCAGATTGAAAGAGGGAGTTTTTTATGGACGCCGCAGCAGAGAAGATTGTGAACAGCGCCGCAGGGACAGGGACGGGAACAGGGCAGGAGCCGGTGCCGGCCGCGCCGCGGGCGCCAAGCGCGGAGGATATCCGGCGGGCCTTTGAGAGCGGAGAGTATCCGTACCCGCGCAAGATGGCGCGCCGGGCCTATGAGGCGGAGAAGGCGCGGCTGCAGGCGGAGCTGTTGAAGGTGCAGCTGTGGGCGCAGGAGACCGGGGAAAAGTTCGTGATGCTGTTCGAGGGCCGCGATGCGGCGGGCAAGGGTGGCACCATCAAGCGGTTCACCGAACACCTGAACCCGCGCTCGGCCCGGGTGGTGGCGCTGAACAAGCCCTCGGACGAGGAGCGCGGGCAGTGGTATTTCCAGCGCTATGTGCAGCATCTGCCGACGGCTGGCGAGATCGTGTTCTATGACCGCTCCTGGTACAACCGCGCAGGCGTCGAGCGGGTGATGAGCTTTTGCGAGCCAAACGAGTACCTGGAGTTCATGCGCCAGGCGCCGGAGTTCGAGCGGATGCTGGTGCGTTCGGGTGTCCGGCTGTACAAATACTGGTTCTCGGTCACCCAGGAAGAGCAGAAACGGCGGTTCGGCGCACGCGAGACCGATCCGCTGAAGCAGTGGAAGCTGTCGCCGATCGACAAGGCGTCGCTCGGCAAATGGGATGACTACACCGAGGCCAAGGAGGCGATGTTCTTTTACACCGATACCGCGGATGCGCCCTGGACGGTGATCAAGTCCAACTGCAAGAAGCGGGCGCGGATCAACTGCATGCGGCATTTCCTGGCGTCGCTGGAGTATCCGGGCAAGGATCCGGAGATCGCGGCGGTGCCGGATCCGCTGATCGTGGGGCAGGCGCATCACGTGATCCATCAGTCGGACCACATCCTGGGCAAGGCGCTGCATCCCGGCACACGGGCGCGCTGATCCCCGCCTGCGGCGCGGTCCCGCGGTTGCGGGGCTGCCGCCGGAGGCGTAAAGCTTTGACCCATGAAGCGTATTATTCCCTTGCTGGCCGCAGCAGTGCTGGCCCCGCAGGATGCCGGGTCGCATCCGCATATCTTTGTCGATACCGCCCTGAAGGTGATTGTCTCGGACTCCGGGCAGCTGGAGGCGGTTGAGATCACTTGGGCCTATGACGAGTTCTATTCGCTGCTGATTTTCGAGGACCGGGGGCTGGATGGCGATTACGACGGCGCGCTGACGGCGCAGGAGCTGGCAAAGCTGCAGGGGTTCGACATGGCCTGGGTCGAGGGGTTTCAGGGCGACACCTATCTGACCCGGTCGGGCGAAGCGCTGGAAATGGGCGCGCCGGAGCATCTGGCCACCGAAGTGGCGGACGGGCGCATCACCACCCGGCACCGCCGCGTGCTGACAGAGCCGCAGGCCGCCGATGGCGTGGTGATCAAGGCCTATGATCCGGGCTATTACACCGCTTACACGATGACCGGCGGCCTGGAAGTTTCGGGCGGCTGCCAGGCCAGCGTCACGCCGCCGGATCTGGATGCAGCCTATACCAAGGTGGAAGAGCTGCTTTATGCCATGCCTGCGGACCAGGCAGAGGACGCCTATCCGGAGGTGGGAGAGGCCTTTGCCGATACCGTGCGGTTGAGCTGCGGGGCGTAAGGTGCGTTTTTTCCTGGCCATAGCTGCGCTGGGCGTGGCGGGTCTGGCGGTCTGGCTGTGGGGGTTCGGCGGCGCCGGGCTGGTGTCGGCCTGGGCGGCGGAAGGCCAGCGGGAGGCGCAGAATGCGATGGCGCGGGGCCTGCGGGCCTTGCGCGCGGGTGAGCCGGGGGCGCTGACGGCGCTGTTGTCCTTGTGTTTCGCGTACGGGTTTTTCCACGCCGCCGGGCCGGGCCATGGCAAGCTGGTGATCGGCGGCTATGGCATGGGCAAGCCGGTGCCCCTGGCGCGGCTGGCCGGGCTGGCGCTGGCGTCCTCGCTGGCGCAGGCGGCCACGGCGGTGCTGCTGGTGGCGGGCGGGCTGATGCTGCTGGACTGGGGCCGCGAGCAGCTGACCAGCGCGGCCGAGGATGTGCTGGCGCCGCTGTCCTACGGGCTGATTGCACTGGTGGGCCTGTGGCTGCTGGCGCGCGGTGTGCGGCGGCTGCTGGGCAGCCGGGCTGGCGGACACGGCGCCCACGGCCATCACCACCATGATCATGAGGCTGGGGAGGTGTGTTCCTCCTGCGGGCACCGGCACGGGCCAACGGCGGAGGAGGCGGCCAATGTCCACTCCCTGCGCGACGCGCTGGCGATCATCGGCGCGGTGGCGCTGAGGCCCTGCACCGGGGCGGTGTTCCTGCTGCTGCTGACCTGGCGGATGGGCGTCTTGTGGTCCGGGATTGCCGGCGCCTTCGCCATGGGGCTGGGCACGGCCACGGTCACGGTCGCCGTGGCCGCCGCTGCCGTCACGATGCGCAAGGGGGCGCTGGCACAGATGCAGGGAACCGGTGCCTTGCGCGCTGCCGCGGTGCTGGAGATCCTGGCGGGCGGGGTGGTGGCCGTGCTGGCCTTTCAGATCATGCTGCGGGCGCTGTGAGGCTCAGGCTTCCAGTGCGTCTTCCAGAAGTTTGAACATCGGCTCCAGCGTCAGATAGGCGGACATCAGCGCCGCCATCGGGGCGGCCTGTTCGCGCGGGCTCATTTCGTGCCAGAAGGTCAGCGACTTGCGCTGCAGCAGGTGGCCGTGGGGATGGGCCTTGCCAAAGGGGGCGGGAACGCGTTTCAGCTCGGGCTCATTAGAGGCAAAGCCCTTGAGCGCGAGGATGTCCAACATGGCTGCGGCCTCATCCCCGGTTTCGCCGTCGACCGCGGTGCGCCAGACAGGCAATTGCGCCTTGGTGAAGTTCATGATGCCGCCGCCGGTGGTGCAGGACTTGGGGTCGATGCCGAAGAACAGCGCACAGCCTGCGCCGTTTACCGTCCACATCATGTGCAGATGGGTCTTGTAGGGCGTCTTGTCCTTGGAAAACCGGACGTCGCGCTGAGGGCGGAACAATCTGGGCACGGCCTGCCTGCCGGTCCGTTTGGTGATCGCCTGCGCGACCTCGTCCAGCAGCAGCAGGGCGGGGGATTTGAGCTGCGCCTCATACCGGTCCTTATGCGTGGTGAACCAGTCGCGGCTGTTGTCCTGCGACAGCTCCGTCAGGAAGGCGCGGGCGTCGGGGATCAGCTGCGCAAAGGGGTCGGTCATTTGAATAGGCTCCTGCAAGCGGTGGGGCGGTCTGTGCAGAATACCACCATGGGCCTGTGCGGGGGGCAAGGAGACTCTGCTCTTGCCGGAGCCTTCCGGCGGGCCTAAGGCTGATTTCATGAGCACGTTAACGAACCGACACTCCGAAATGTCCCCCGGCGGCCATGCCCGGGCAATCGCCGTTCTTGGCCTGCCGCTGATCGGCGGCCATGTGGCGCAGTTTGCCATCGGCCTCACCGATACGGTGATGCTGGGCTGGTACGGGGTGGAGGAGCTGGCAGCGGTGACGCTGGGCTCGACCTATTTCTTTTCGATCTTCCTCCTTGGGTCCGGCTTTGCCTTTGCGGTAATGCCGATGGTGGCGGCGGCGGCCGGCGCGGGCGAGGAGCGGCAGATCCGCCGCTCCACCCGGATGGGGCTGTGGCTGTCGCTGGCCTATTGCGCGCTGGCGATGCCCTTGCTGTGGTGGTCGGAGCCGATCCTGCTTTTGCTGGGGCAGGAGCCGCAGGTGGCCCATGCGGCGGCAGAGTATCTGCGGATCGCCGGCTGGGCGGTCTTTCCGGCGCTGTTGTACATGGTCGCCAAATCCTATCTGGCGGCGCTGGAGCGGACCCAGATCGTGCTGTGGCTGTCGGTGATCGGGGCGGTGCTGAATGCGCTGGTGAACTATGCGCTGATTTTCGGCAACTGGGGCGCGCCGGAGCTGGGGATTACCGGGGCGGCGATTGCCTCCCTGGTGACCAACGGGGTGTCCTTTGCGCTGGTGCTGGCCTATGCGCTGAAGGCGCTGCCGGAGCATGAACTGCTGAAGAACTTCCAGCGGCCCGACTGGGAGATGCTGGCCCGGGTGTTCCGGATGGGGGCGCCGATTGGCCTCACGACGCTGAGCGAGAGCAGCCTGTTCGCGGCCTCGGCGATGATGATGGGCTGGCTGGGCACGGTGCCGCTGGCGGCGCATGGGATTGCGATCTCGCTGGCGGGGCTGACGTTCATGGTGCATCTGGGGCTGTCCAATGCCGCCACCATCCGCGCGGGCAATGCCTTTGGCCGCGGCGACCGGGCGCATATGGCGCGCGGCGGCAAGGTGGTGACGGTGATGTCGCTGGGGGTTTCGGTGGTGGGGATCACCCTGTTCCTGGCCATCCCCGGCCCGCTGATGTCGCTGTTTCTTGACCCGGCTGACCCGCAGAAGGATCAGATCCTGCTGATCGGCGGGGGCCTGCTGGCGGCGGCGGCACTGTTTCAGATGATGGACGGGATGCAGGCGGTTGCGCTGGGCCTGCTGCGCGGGGTGCAGGACACCGGTGTGCCGATGGTGATTGCAGTGCTCAGCTATTGGGCAGTGGGCATCCCGGCCTCTTATGTCATGGGGTTCGTGCTTGGCTGGGGCGGCGCCGGCGTCTGGATGGGGCTGGTTGCGGGGCTTACCGCAGCGGGGCTGTTCCTGATGAAGCGGTTCTGGGGGCAGTCAATCAAACGGGTGGGGGCGAAGCCCGCGTAGGCCGGGCAGGGCCGGTCACTCCCACCCGGTGCCGCGCCCCATGGTGTGGATGGGGGAGAATGCGCCCAGGATCAGGCGGCGGTGGTCAAAGGGGATTTCGACCGGGATGTCAAACCGGGTGTCCTTGGCGATCCGGGCTTCGGCCTCTTCCATGTCTTCCCGGCTGGGCCAAACCTGCCAGCAAAAGACGATCCGCTCCCCCGGGCGGGCGGCGACGGCGCGGCGGAAATCGGTGGTCTCGCCGTCCGGCACGTTGTCCTCCCAGGAATCGACAGACTCGAGACAGCCGTATTCCCGGAACAGCTTGGCACTGGTTTTCGCCCAGGCCTTGTAGGCTTCGAAGTTTTCTTCCGGCACGGGGATCACGAATCCGGCGACATACATGGCGGCCCTCCCAAGGATCGGCCGGGGCGCGGCCCGGCCTGGGCGAGTGTGGCACGGGGCGGCCGTTCGCTCCAGTCTCTTGCTGCGCGCCGCGGCGCGGGGTTGACCGTCTGGCGCCCTGCGGGCAGGGTTCTGGAACAGTCTGATTTTCAACCGGAAAGCCTCTTGCCCATGATGACCGACGACGACAAACGCCTGCTGCGGATTGCCAATGAGGAAGCCAAGGCGGGATTTGACGAGGGCGGCTGCCCGATCGGCTCAGTGCTGGCGCGCGGCGGCCAGGTGGTGGCGCAGGGGCGCAATCAGCGGGTGCAGATGGGCGACCCGATTGCGCATGGCGAGATGGATGCGCTGCGCAAGGCGGGGCGGCAGACGTCTTACCGCGATACGGTGCTTTATACCTCGCTGTCGCCCTGCATGATGTGCAGCGGCACCATCGTGCAGTTCGGCATTCCGCGGGTGGTGATCGGCGACACGCAGAATTTTGGCGGCAATGAAGAATTCCTGCGCGCCCGCGGTGTCGAGGTGGTGATCGCCGAGGACCCGGACTGCATCGCGCTGATGCAGCGGTTCATCCGCGAAAAGCCGGAGCTGTGGGCGGAAGACATCGCCGAATAGGGGATAGGGGAGGCGCGGTCAGAACCAGTAATAGGGCACGTGGTAATGATCGTAGATGCTTTCCTCGTGCTTGCGGTCGCGGTGCCAGCCTTCGTACTGCGCCGGGGCGCTTTTCAGCTGGTCCGGTGTGATGCTGGTGCGGAACCCGTCCAGGCCGCTGTCGTATGAGAGCGCCCCCCACGGGATCACGAATTCCCGTTCGCCAAGGCCCAGGAAGCCGCCGAAGGTCATGATCGCGTAAACGGCCTTGCCAGAGGACTTGTCGATCATCAGGTGATCAATGGTGCCCGCCTTCTCGCCGGTCTTGTCGTAGACCGCGGTGCCGGTGACGTCATTTGTCGAGACGAGGCTGCCGCCAGAGCCGTGTTGAGCCTGTTGCATGGTCTTGCTCCTGTTTCTCGTATGGACAAAGAAACAACGTCCCGGCTGGCCGATTGTTCCGGTGCCGGGCGGGCGGGCCGGGCGGCGCGAAGCCCCTTGCCTGGCCTGCGTCCGGGGCGGCAGCAGGCCAGGCGGAGCGGTCCAGGCGGTTACCGGGTGATGTGCGACAGCAGGTCCGGATTGGTCACCAGATTGCGCACGCCGTGCGCGTGGTCCTCGTCAAAGACATTGCCGTCCAGCCACTTCCCGACCGAATGGATGTTCACCTTGGCAACCTTGGGGCGCACGCTCCAGGTCACCTGGAAGGGGGAGCCAGCCTCGTTATAGCCGGGGCCGGTGGTGGAGCCTGCATATTGCACCGGGGTGCCGGTGGAGCTGGGAATATTGACGGCCTGATGCAGCCCGTTGGCCATGCCGGGTTCGGCCAGCACGGCGAAATCAAGCGCGGCGTCATCGTTCACCAGCACAAACACCTGCGCCTCCACCCTCAGCTGGGGGTTCTTGATCGCATCGCTGAGGCAGGCGCCGAGCGTGGGGCCGGGCTGCACTTGGGCGGTGGAGTGGACGTAATGCACCTCGATCGTGTCGCCGGGCTGCAGGCCGCCATGGGCGGAGGCGCCGATCGGGTGGTCCAGCGCGGCGGTTTCTGCCGCGGTCAGCGTGCCGTCGTATGTGTAGCCGGTGCCGTGGCCCTGGCCGTCGCCATTGCCGGCATAGGTGGTGAATTCACCGCCGCGGTGTTCGGCGTTCTTGTGAAAGTGGATGTTGCAGAGGTTCATGGCGGTGGAGGGCGGGGCCGGTTCAAAACTGCGGCTGTTGGCGCCGGAAGCGGCATCAATGTCGCGCGGGGATTGCGGGCCGAAGCCCGCGCCTTTGGTCCGGGCAGTAAGCGCAGCGCGCTGCGCCGCGATCACGTCATCAGCAACCGGGGCCGCATCAACCGCATAAGCGGCGGTGCTGGTGAGCAAAGCGGAGGCGGTTGCGGCGGCCAGGGCCAGAGTCACTTTTTGCATGGGGGATCCTGTTGTAACTGAAAACCAGAGAAATTGCGCCGGGGTGCCGCCGCAGGTGCCGTTCCCGGCTGCCAGGGCGGCAGCGGCATTGGTGTGGTAATTAAGTTGTGTTTAAGGATTGTTAATATCGTAAAGGTTGATTGCGCCACGCTTTTCCTGCGGCGGCGCTGTGGTAAGCTACAGGGGGAGCAAGATTGCCGCCGGCAGGGAGGCGCCAGCATGGCACGACGCCATTTCATCAGCACGCGGTGGCCGGGTCTGCGGCAGGTCCTGCTGCTGGCGCTGCTGGCGCTGCTGGCCTGCCTGCTGCCGGCTGCTGTGCCTGCGCAGACCAGCCCCGCGCCGCCAAGGGCCGGGCTGATGTGGAACCGCACCGGGCTGCCCGCCGTGTTTCCCTTGCAAGTGAAGACGCCGGCGGGGGCGGATTATTACCTCACCCTCAGCGATGCAGAGACCGGCGCGGCGGCGCTGGCGGCCTATATCGAGGGCGGCGCATTCTTCAAGGTGCTGGTGCCGCCGGGGCGCTATGTGCTGCGGTTTGCCAGCGGCGAACGCTGGCAGGGCGAGGACCGGCTGTTCGGGCCGGGTGCGCAAACACAGCGGTTTGAGCTGCCGCGGGTGCTTGAGTTTGCCATCCGCGGGGCTGGCATCAAGGCCGGTCACGCCGTCACCCTGTTCCGTCAGCAACCGGGCGGCGGGCTGGAGGCGGCGGTGGCGGCCCAGCACATTTGCCAGATCGCCAGCGTGGAGGGCGCGGAGCCGCAGCCTGTGCCTGCAAGCGCAAGCGGCCTGTTCCGGCTGGGCGGCGATGCGCGGTCACGGGGTATACTGCATCTGCAGTGGCGGCTGCAACTGGGCGGTCCGCAGGCGGGAACGCCGCTGGAGCAATGGCAGCGCAGCCTGTTCTTGCTGGGGAACCCGCTGCTGCCGCCGCGTGCTTCGGGGCTGGACGGCCGGGACCGGCCGCCGCCGCCGGTGCGGTTCCGGTCTTATTCGGTGCGCTCGCTGTTTTGCGGCTGACCCGGCCGCGATGCGGGTGGCTTATTCGCCGCCGCGGGCCTTGATCAGCCGATCAGCCTTCTTGCGCACCAGCACGCTGCGCAGGTCGTGCATGGCCAGCAGCAGCGCATCGGTGACATCCTCCAGCTGCTCATCGGTGGCGCGGCTGTTGGCCCAGTGGGCGGTCAGGTTCAGATGGTCGATGGCCCGGTGGATATCGTCGGTATCGCGGGCGGCGAGGGTGGCGGTGCGGGCCGCCATCCAGGACTTGATCTCGGCCATGTCCTGATCGCTGAGCTGGCGCTGGCCGTGCGGCTTGATCTCGCCGTTGCGGATGTTCACAACGGCGATCTGGTCCATCTCGATCCGCCGCTGGCGGTTTTCGGTGTCGACGCGGAAAACAAAAGCGCCGTTTTCACGGACGCGGAAATAATACTCCGGCAGATCGGCGCTCATGCCTTGTCTCCTGTCAGGCCAGCGCGGCGCAGAAGGTCTGGATGCGGCGGCAGGCCTCCTCCAGCGCTGCGTCCGAGGTGGCGTAGCTGACGCGGAAGTTCGGCGACAGGCCGAAGGCCGCACCAAAGACCACGGCGACATCGGCCTCTTCCAGCAGGGCGGTGGCAAAATCCTCGTCCGTTTCAATCACCTTGCCCGCGGGCGTGGTCTTGCCGATCAGACCGGCAATGGAGGGGTAGACATAGAACGCGCCCTCGGGCGTGGGGCAGGAGATGCCGTCGATTTCATTCAGCATCGACACCACCAGATCGCGGCGGCGGACGAAGGTTTCGTTGTTGGGCGCCAGAAACTCCTGGGTGCCGTTGAGCGCCTCTACCGCGGCCCATTGGCTGACCGAGCAGGGGTTGGAGGTGGACTGCGACTGCACCTTGCGCATGGCTGCGATCAGTTTCTCCGGGCCTGCGGCATAGCCGATGCGCCAGCCGGTCATCGCATAGGCCTTGGAGACGCCGTTGCAGGTGAGGGTGCGGTCGTAAAGCTGCGGCTCCACCTGGGCGGGGGTGCAGAATTCGAACCCGTCATAGGCCAGATGCTCATACATGTCGTCGGTCATCACCCAGACATGCGGGTGGCGCAGCAGCACGTCTGTCAGCGCCTTCAGTTCCTCCCGGCTGTAGCCCGCGCCGGTGGGGTTGGAGGGGGAGTTGAAGATGAACCATTTGGTGTTGGGGGTGATCGCCGCCTCCAGCTGATCCGCGGTCAGCTTGAAATTGGTCTGCAGCGAGGTTTCGGCAATCACCGGCGTGCCGCCCGCCAGCAGCACCATGTCGGGGTAGGAAACCCAGTAGGGGGCGGGAATCACCACCTCGTCGCCGTCGTTCAGGGTGGCCATCAGGGCGTTGTACAGCGTCTGCTTGCCGCCGGTGCCGACGGAGACCTGCGCCGGCGTGTAGTCCAGCCCGTGATCGCGCTTCATCTTGGCGCAGACCGCCTGTTTCAGCTCCGCGATGCCGTCGGGGGCGGTGTATTTGGTCTTGCCCGCGGCGATGGCGGCGACGGCCGCGTCCTTGATGTTTTGCGGCGTGTCAAAGTCCGGCTCGCCGGCGCTGAGGCCGATGACGTCGCGTCCGGCGGCCTTCAGCTCGGCCGCCTTGGCAGTCATCGCAATGGTCGGTGACGGTTTGACGCGGGATAAGGTCTCGGACAGGAAAGACATGGTCTGCGGCCTCGGTTTGTATGTTGCTCGCAACTGTCATAGGGTGCGGCTGGACGGCGATCAAGCCGCGTTCAAACTGGATGAGGAGAACTGGCAATGACGGAGCAGACTACAGACTGGTACGGCCCGGACGCAGCGACATTTGGCGACCGCGTGGCGGCTGCACGGGAAGCTGCCGGAATGACCCAGGGCCAGCTTGCGCGCCGGCTTGGGATCAAGAAGTCCACGCTCAGCGCCTGGGAACGCGACCTGGCGGAGCCGCGCGCCAACAAGCTGACGATGCTGGCCGGCGTGTTGAACGTGTCGATGTCCTGGCTGCTGACCGGCGAGGGCGAAGGGATGTCGGAACCGGCGCCGCTGGAGCTGGAAGCGGGCGATTTCACAAGCATTCTGAACGAGTTGCGTGACCTGCGCAGCGAAATGCGCCAGAATGCGGAGCGGGCGGCGCGGCTGGAGAAGAAGCTGCGGACCCTGCTGCAGGTCAATGACGGCCAGACCACAGAAGTTGCCTGAGACCAGGATGCAGGAAGACCGGACCATCCGCCTGAAACGGCTGCAGATGCGCTCTATGCGCCGGGGTATCAAGGAAATGGATATCCTGCTGTCGGCCTTTGCAGCCGCCAATCTGGAGCAGATGGATACTGCGCAGCTGGATCTTTATGACCAGCTGCTGCACGAAAACGACCAGGATCTGTACCAGTGGGTGACCGGCCAGGCGGAGCCGCAGGAGCGGTTCCGCGCACTGGTCGCGGACATAGCGCAAACGTACCAAAAATAATAAAATACCGGCTTAACCGATTTTTCGGGAATTGTTGGCATCTTACCTCAGAAGCAAATTCGAGTCGGAGATGCGAATGAGTATGGAATTGCCAATTAGCCGGACGGACCGCAAAGGTTTCATGACTGGCTACCTGGAGGCGCTGGCCCTTGTCGAGCGTCTCCACCGTCTGCTGCTGGATGTCATCAAGGACGAGTTTGAACGCGTCGGCGTGCTGGAAATCAACGCGGTTCAGGCGCTTTTGCTGTTCAACATCGGTGACAATGAGGTGACCGCCGGGGAATTGAAGACCCGCGGCTACTATCAGGGCAGCAATGTCAGCTACAACCTCAAGAAGCTGGTCGAGATGGGCTATATGCACCATCAGCGCTGCGAGATCGACCGCCGCTCGGTGCGGGTGCGGCTGACTCAGCGCGGCCGTGAGATCCGCGATATCGTGTCGGCGCTGTTTGCCCGCCATGCCGAAGGGCTGGAAGGCAAGAACGTGATCTCCTCGGAGGGGATCGAGGATATCACCGCCTCGCTGAAGCGGGTGGAGCGCTACTGGTCGGATCAGATCCGCTATATCTACTAAGGCGCTGGCCGGGCGATGATCCCGGTGGCGACGGGCCGTGAAATGCTGGCAAAGCACTGGCAGGCCAAAACCGGGCATGAGGGGAAACCGTGTTCCGGGTGTATTGAAGGGCAAAGCGCCGGGACCCGTGCGGGGCCGCGGCTGAAGGTTGCAGAAGTGACCGCCCTTGTTCCCGCATGAGGGGTTTACCCTGCGGCGGCTTGTCCCGCTGAAGCGGAAATTATTATTGGTTTGTGTTTTTCAGAAAACCGGAAGGCGGGGTATTGCACCGCCGGGCACGGACAGCACCGGTCAGGCGCTGTGCCGGTTTTTTGCGTTGTGCCGGGCGGTACAGCCAACTGCGCAACCGGGGCCGCCCAAGCGAAGCTCCATCACGCTGACTGCGTTGGCGGGCTGGCTGCGTTGGCCGGGCTGACTGGGCTGGGGCTGCCGGCAGCGGACCGGGCGCTGGCCTGGGGCCTTGCCGCCAGGCGGACAGATGCGGTTCACGGCGGCCCCCGCGCGGCCTGGCCTGTGTCCGGGTTTACAGGATCACCTGATCGGAAAATTCCTGTTCGGCAACGCTGCGGATGAAGTCTGCGAGTTTCAGGAAGGCGGGCGGGCTGCCGCTGCTGCGGCGCCAGGCCAGGCCGGCCTGCCGGTAAAGCACCGGCTGCATCGGGATCACTGCGACATCGCCTTCGCCGCGCTTGACTTCGGAGCCGACATACAGCGCGGGCAGCAGCGTGACGCCCATGCCAAGCGAGACCATCTGGCGCAGCGCATCAAGGCTGGTGCCCTCGAAATCCTCGCGCAGGTTTGCCCCCGACGCCGCGCTGAGATGCGAGACCTGGCGGCTCAGCGTGTAAGACGGGTTGAGGCTGAGCAGGTTCTCCCCGGCCAGATCCGCGGTCTTCACCCGCTTTTGGCCGGCCAGCGGGTGGTCCCGGGCCACAGCCAGGCTCAGCGGCTCCCGGAACAGGAAGGTGTGGCGGATGTCATCGCGCGGCACCGGCAGCTGGGTCAGGATCAGATCGTGCCGGCCCGCCAGCAGATCCTCCGTCAGCTCGCGCGGGGGGGCGTCGCGGATGACCAGCTTGAGGTCCGGGAAAGACTGATGCAGGCGCCGCAGCACCCGCGGCAGCAGGTAGGGGCCGATTGTCGGCGACGAACCGAGCCGCAGGGTGCCCTCCAGCTGGGCGCCTGAGGCCCCCGCGGTCTGGCTGAGCCGCTCCACATCCTGCAGGATCTTTTCGGCCTGGAGGGCGGTGTCCCGTCCTGCCGGCGTCAGGATCAGGCCGCTGCGCCGCCGTTCGATCAGGCGCGTGTCCAGGGCCTTCTCCAGGGCGGCGATCTGCAGGCTGAGGGAGGGCTGGCTGATGCCCAGCTGCCGCGCCGCATTGCGGTATTGCAGGGCTTTGCTGAGGACAGAGAAATAGCGCAGCTGGCGCAGGGTGATCTCCGGCATCTGGGGCCCTCCATTGCGTTGGATAGCTAAAACCTATCTTTATTCACAATACTATTGGCTTCTTAAAAGGCAATTGCAGCCCATCTTGAGTGTCAGGCGGCGGGGTGGTGTGCCGCCGGTACCGGAAAAAAGGAGGCAATTGATGAAGAACAGTCCACGGGTAAAGGTTTTCTCGCTGCAGGTGAGGCTGGCCAAGCTGCGCCTGAAGCACCAGTCGCTGAAGGCGAAAATCGCCAAGGAGCTGAAACGCCCGTCGCCGTGCAGCATGATGCTGCAGGGGCTGAAGCGCCAGCGCCTGCGGACCAAGGATGAGATCATGCGCTGCCTGACCCAGCTGCGCCGCACCGGGCTGCCGGGCTTTTCGCAGCAGCAGTCCGCATAGGGAGGCAGCGGTGATGTTTCAGTATACCCATCCGCTGAGCGGTGCGGGCTTTATGCACAGCGCCGATCTGGACGATATGCGCGCGGCCCTGCTTGATGAGGAAGAAAAAGAGGACGACGACGGTCCTGATGGCGGCAGCCCCTTTATCGCCGGGCAGCGTTCGCAGGTGACGCTGACGTACGGATCCCAGACCCGCCGGGCCTGAGGGGGCGGAGACACGCGCGCCGCGCGAAGCCGCCTGATCGCCCTCCGGTGCAAGCCGGAGGGCTGATTTCTTTTCAGCCGAACCGATCGAACGGGCCGCCGCCGGTCCGCACCGGACCCCGCGGCCTGCCGGCGCCTACCAGTGGCCGGTGTTTTCCATGCTGGCCCAAGGTTCTGCCGGGGCCAGCGACTCGCCGTTCTGGAGCAGTTCGATGGAGACGTTGTCGGGCGAACGCACGAAGGCCATATGCCCGTCGCGCGGCGGCCGGTTGATGGTGACGCCGTTGTCCATCAGGTGCTGGCAGGTGGCATAGATATCGTCCACCCCATAGGCAAGATGGCCGAAATGGCGGCTGTCATCGGGAAGCGCGTCGTCGCCGTCCCAGTTGTAGGTCAGCTCCAGCGGGGTTTCCTCCTGGCCCGGCGGTGCCATGAAGATCAGGGTGAAACGGCCCTGCTCGTTTTCCCAGCGCCGGGTCTCCTTGAGGCCCAGCAGCTCGTAGAAGGCCATGGATTTCTCCAGATCCTTCACCCGGACCATGGTGTGCAGATATTTGAGGGGCATGGGGGTCTCCTGTTATCGCTGTCAGGGACTTTAGCGGCGCGGCGCGGGAAGGCCAGCAAAAGCGCCGGGCGGTGTCAGAATTTTGACTCGATCCCCAGCGAGACGGAGAATTCCGAGCTGTCAAAGCGGCTGTGGTTGGAACTGCGCTTGCCGGCCCGGACCCGCAGCATTGGCGCAAAGCCGGCGTAGTCGTAGTCTTCGAAGAACAGGTTCAGGTCAGCATAGACGGAGCGGTCCTGGCGGCCGCCGGGGATGGGCTGCCAGTCGCTGCCGTCATAGAAGATGTGGTCCGGGTAATCGGCGGCCCCCAAAATCAGGCCGGTGCTGATCCTGGCCGGGCCGACCAGCTGCCCGAAGGCATAGCCGACGTGAACGGTGGCGGTTTGGCCGCTGGAGTTCACGCTGTTTGCCCGGGTGTCGCGCAGGCCAAGCGTGAAGGTGAGGCTGTCGCCGTTTTCAAGCTTGCGCGACAGCGATGCCCCAAGGCCGAAGACATCGGCTTGCAGGCTGGCCAGTCGCGGATCCAGGCGGTGTTCGGCGCTGCCGTTGAGGGTGAGGCGGCTGCGGGGCGAGAGGGCCCAGCTGCGGGCGGCAGACAGTTTCGCAAGGTTGTAGTTTCGTTGGCCACCGTACCAGGAGGTGGCGGCGGTCAGGTCGGCCCGGGCGCTGCCGCCCTTGTCCGCAGGGCCTGCGGTGAAGGCGTGGCTGAGGGTGATCTCGCCATAGGTCGATCCGAATTCTGAATTCCGGGGGGCCGTGGTCCCGGTGCTGGCGGCAAGATCTGCCGCCTCTGCCTTGGCGCCGGAGGACAGGGCCACGCGCTGCACATAGAGGCGCCCGCTGAGCGTGGTCAGGCTGGTGCCGCTCTGGCGCAGGCGGCGGGTTATGCCGGCATCAAGGGTGCCAATGAGACCGGACAGGGCAACCGCCCGCGGCCCGAACCGGTTTTCATGCGACGACAGCCCGTCGATTTCCTGCGTCGCGGCATCGGAGCCGTTGTTCACATTGTTCGATGGTTTCAGCCCGCCGCTCAGCCGGAAGGACCAGGGGCTGATGCGGCGCAGCGCCTGATAGTCCTTGGCGATCAGCTCTTCGGCCTTCCTGTCGGGCGCGTAGACTGCGGTGCGGCGCAGCCAGTATTGCGACAGGACCGGGCTGCCGCCCTGGAACGCCAGGCGGGAGGCGAGCTGGGCCATCTGGTATTTGGTGGCGTCGTCGGGGGCGAAGCGGAAGGCGCGGGCGGCGGATTTGCGGCCCTTATCCGGCTGCCCGGCCTGCGCATAGGCGGCGGCCTGAAGGTGCCAGGCCAGGTGGTTCTTGCGGTCGGCCTGCAGCAGCGCCTCCGACACCCGCAGCGCCAGCTGGTGGTTGCCGGAACTCAAGGCATGCGCCGCCAGAACATGCCCCTGCTGGAGCGACAGGTGCATCTGGGGCTGCTTGGTCTCCTGAGCGGAGGGCTGGGCCGTTGCCAGGCCCAGCATCAGACATGCCGCAATTGCCTTGCGCATGGTTTAGGGGCAGGCCGGGTCCGGGCTGGCGCCGTCGCAGGAGCCAAGCACAAAGACGCCGTATTCCTCGATCGGAACCGTGCCGCCTCGGAGGGCACTGATGTGGTCAGTAGCGTGCAGCGATCCTGCCACTGCGGCGGCATTGGAGCCGGCAAAGACGCCGCCGTATTGACCAACTGCGCTGCCATCCGTTGAGACGTCGCCGGTAAAGCTGCCGTCGGAAGCGATGCCGGTCGGGTTGAGGGCTAGGTTTTCAACTGCGGTTCCGGGCTGATCGGTGATCTGGCGGTTGTAGATGCCGCCTTTTACCCGGTTGTCGGTGAAATCGGCATTGATGAAGACGTCGCCGGTGACCTCAGCTGCCTGGCCAGGCAGAATGGACGGGTTGGTGCCGTTGGAGGGGTCGATCAGATCGCCGTTGTCGCCGTCGACGTTCAGCAGGCCAACGTAGGTGCCGGCATAGCTGACGATGCCAGTGCCGCTTTGGCTGGTGTCCGGCGCCGAATAAGTGCCGGTGCGCCCGTAGGTGGTGCCGCCCTGGAAAAACCCGAACTGCCCGCCGGTCACGACAACGGCGGCGTAGCCGCCTTCTGTTGTGCGCACATAGGCGGTGGAGTGTTCCGTCAATTCGTTGTCCTGGACGGTGTAGGCCTCGTACCCGGCCCGGTCGAGCGCGGGCTTGCGGACATATGTAGCAGGGAAGGGTGAGTCATCCAGGCCTACGCCTGTCACCGTCAGGGTTTGATTGGCGGCGTTGTAGCTGACGCTGTCGACGTCCCCGGCCAGGTCTTCCGGAATTGTGCCGGTGACGTCCGTAGGGTCATCATCACTGGTGATGAAAGGGTTGCCCCCGCCGCACGCGGACAGCGCGGCCGCCGCCGCGATCCCTAGCCAAAAGCGCCTCATCTGCCTCTACCTCAATATCTTTATCGTTTTGCGCCACCTTCGGGCGCGGCCGCGGCAAAGTCAATTGAACACTGAGGATTCCGGCGCAACCGTGGCGGATGCGCTACCCGTATGTAGGCTTTGGCCCGGTTGTGCGGCGTATATGTTGTGGGGCGGACGCGCCCCGGCACGGATTTTTACCCTTGGCGGCTGGCGGTGCAGGGGGTATTCCGGGGCGTGATATACAGGGCAAAGCCAGGGGGGGCTCCATGCAGCAGTATCTGGATCAGCTGCGCCATATTCTGGACAATGGCGTGCCATCGGACGACCGCACCGGCACCGGCACGCTGAGCTGTTTCGGGATGCAGGCGCGCTACAGCCTGGCCGACGGGTTTCCGCTGGTCACCACCAAGAAACTGCATCTGCGCTCCATCATCCATGAGCTGTTGTGGTTCCTGTCGGGCGACACCAACATCCGTTACCTGAAGGAAAACGGCGTCTCGATCTGGGATGAATGGGCGGATGAGAACGGCGATCTGGGTCCGGTTTACGGCCATCAGTGGCGCCGGTTTCCCAAGCTGGAGCTGGCGGAAGGCACCACCGGGGATGAGCCGCTCTACCGCGCCGGCAGCGTCGATCAGATTGCGGATCTGGTGGAGATGATCCGCAAAAGCCCCGACAGCCGCCGCTTGATCGTATCGGCCTGGAATCCAGCGGACGTGCCGGACATGGCGCTGCCGCCCTGCCATACGCTGTGGCAGGTGCGGGTGGCGGGCGGCAAGATGCATTTGCAGCTGTACCAGCGCTCTGCCGACATGTTCCTGGGGGTGCCGTTCAACATCGCCTCCTACGCGCTGCTGCTGGCGATGCTGGCGCATGTCACCGGGTATGAGGCGGGGGATTTTGTCCATACGATGGGCGATGCGCATATCTATTCCAACCACGTGGAGCAGGTGCGGCTGCAGTTGTCGCGCACGCCCAAGCCGCTGCCGCAGCTGCGGATCAAGCGGCAGGTCAGCTCGATCTTCGATTTCAAATACGAGGATTTCGAGATCCTGAACTATGACCCTGATCCGGCGATCAAGGCGCCGGTGGCGGTCTGATCTCAAAGGAAGATACCCATGATCACCCTGATCGCTGCGCGGGCGCGCAACGGGGCCATTGGCAAGGACAACGATATCCCCTGGTTTGCGCCCGAGGATCTGAAGGCGTTCCAGCGCGAGACATTGGGCGGCGCCATCATCATGGGCCGCAGGACCTGGGACAGCCTGCCGGTGAAACCGTTGAAGAACCGGCTCAATCTGGTGGTGTCCTCGAACCCTGGGGCGGCAGACATCGTGCTGCCGTCAATCGGGGCGGCGGTGGCGGAAGCCCATGCGCAGGGGTACAGGCGCGTCTACGGCATTGGCGGCGAGGGGATTTACCGCGGCATGCTGGGCATGGCGGACCGGCTGCTGATTACTGAGGTGGATCTGACCATTGCAGATGCTGACGCCTATTTCCCGGCGTTCGAGCCGGACAAATGGGTCAAGGCCGGTGAAACGGTCCTGCGGGACAGCGATCCGGCCTGCGTGATGGTTGAATATCTGCGGCGGGCGTAAAAGGGGCGAGACCCCCGGCCCGTCAGTGCCTGCGCCCAGCCCAAGTCCGGGCGCAGTGCATCATCAGTTGATTAAAGCGCCTTAAGCTCCGCAGCCATTTTCCGGCCGTCGCGGCCTTCGGACAGCTCGTAGCCGATTTTCATATTGTCGGCGAGGCCGGTCATGCCCGACCGCTCTACCGCTGAAATGTGCACAAACACATCCTTGCCGCCTTCATCGGGTTCAATAAACCCGTACCCTTTGGTGGTGTTGAACCACTTCACGGTGCCGCTTGGCATTTCCCGTGTCTCCTTCTACTTTGCACTCCGCCATGGGGGCTGCCCAGGGCATCCGGCCCGCACCCTGCCAAAATTCCGCGGGGGAAGCCGGACAACCTTGAGTGTTACACGGGCCGGGCAAAAATCAAGAAAAACCGGTGAATTCTACCATAAATTGTGCCCGCCGCGGCGCGGGACATAGGGGGATGTATGAAAATCTACGGGCTGAAGACCTGCGATACGTGCCGCAAGGCGTTGAAACAGCTTCCTGATTCGACTTTTGCCGATATCCGGGCAGACGGAATGCCGGACGGTCTGCTGGAGGCGGCTTATGCGCAATTCGGGGCCAAGCTGGTCAACACGCGGTCAACCACCTGGCGCGGCCTGAGCGAAGAAGAGCGCGCCGGTGAGCCGCTGGATCTGCTGCGGGCGCATCCGGCGCTGATGAAGCGGCCGCTGATCGAGCGTGACGGGGAATTATTCCTGGGTTGGGATCAGAACACGAAGGCGGCCCTTGGTGCCGCGTGACCGGCTGATTATGTCGGTGCGGCAGTTTTCGGGAGATTGACGATGCGCAACGCAGCCCTGGTTCTGGGGATTACCGCCGGGATTTTCGGTATGATTGTGGGTTTTTTCGGCTACGGCTACACCGCTGCGGTCGAGCATTTCGGCGAGATCGAAGGGCTGGCGGAGCAGGTCGGCAACGTGCAGCAGCTGCGCCTGCTGGCGGTGCTGTCGCCGCTGCTGGCGATTGCCGGCGGTGCGATGGCGCGGGCGCGGGCCCTGTGGGGCGGCGTGCTGCTGCTGGGGTCTGCGGCCGGGATGTACGCGGGCTTCGGCTTTAATGTCTTTACCATTTTCCCGATCAGCTTTGCCGCCACTGCCGGGCTGATGGCGCTGGCCGCGGGCCAGCCGGATGAGCCCAAGGCGCATTTCTGAGGCTTGCCGGGAAACGAAAAAGGCGCCGCTGCCGGGGGCAGGGCGCCTTTTTTGTTTCTGGGCCAGAGCGTCAGGCGATGGCAGGTTGCATCCGGTGCCGCAGCAGGGTGTCCACGGACAGGGCGCCCGCGCCCTTGACCACCAGGACGGACAGCAGAAAGATCCAGAACAGCCGCTGATCGAGGATTACCGCATCGGGGAAACGGTCAAACAGCGCGCCAAGGGTTTTGTCATCGGTGGCCCCGTGGCCATAAATGTCGGTCAGCGACTGCACGGCCACAAAGCCGATCATGCCCAGCGAGGCCAGCCGGGTCAGCAGCCCGATCACGATCAGCAGAGGCAGGATGAACTCGGCGTAGGTGCCTGCCAGGGCCACGGCCCAGTGAAAGACACCCAGCTGGTCCACATCATAGCCTGCCGCCTCCAGCTGCTTTGGGAAGATCTGGCTGTAGGCGCCGATTGAGGGGCTGAACAGGCCGAAGATGCCGTCGCCCAGCTTGGTCAGGCCGGAATTCCAGAAATAGAGCAGCAGCGTTGAGGCGAAGACAAAGCGCGCCGCCAGCGGCAGCAGCCAGTTGCCGGCCCTTTCAACTTGGCGGAAAACGGCGTCGTGAATGGAGACTAGTGCGTGCATGGTCTTACCCTTTGCTGTTCAGTCCTGTGACCGCACCGCCCTGCAACAGCAGGGCCAGGGTGGCGCCCAGGTCGAATGCTTCGTTTTCGGCGGCGGCCTGTTCCATCGCCGCGCCGATGGTGGCGCCCGCCATCAGGGCGCTGATCCAGACCGCGCCGGCGGGCGGCAGGACCTGGGGAATGGGGTCGAATTCGGGGCGGGTGATCAGCACGTCCTCGGCCTGTGCCGCGGGCTTGGGCGCGCCGTCTTCGGTGTTGTAGCGCCAGATGGCGTGAATGGGCCAGGGCGAGCGCAGCACCTGCACCGCAGGCGCCAGTTCCAGCCGCGTGTCCAGCAGCGCATCCGGCGGCAGCGCGCCAAGCGCCTCCGGCGCGATGGGGGCGGCATCGGCGGCGTGATAGGCGCGGCGCAGCGCCAGCTCCAGCCGGGCCACATCGCCGAGGTAGCCCAGATGCTTCAGCTGCTCCATCGCTTCCAGGAAGGCCGGGAACTCTGCGCCGTAGAACATCATCAGCGGCGACGACGGCGGGTGGCGGCGCAGGTAGATGCCTGCCAGCCCGTCCATGTTCTGCTTGCCCAGGAGTTTCGCAATCACCGGGAAGGCGCTGTGCATCGCCTCGGTCAGCGAGACCGCGACGTTGTTGCGGTAGACGCTGAACCGGCGGCCCGCAGGCTGGCCGAGATGATCGGTCAGCCCGTCCGGCACCGGCTGGCCCGCATCCATCATGGCGCGGGTGAAATCTGTCTGCGAAACACTCATGCCGGAATGCGCTCCAACGCGGTTGCGGCGCGGGCGGCCTCTGCTTCCAGCACCGGCCAGTCCGGCACGTCGTTGTCCCATTCGATCAGCACCGGCCTGGGGCCGGATTTCGCCAGCGTATAGTCCAAGAGCGCCCAGACCGGATCCGCCACTTCGCGCCCGTGGCTGTCGATCAGCAGCGGGCGGCCCTGGCCGTCGTCATCCTCGTCATGACCGCCCAGATGGATTTCGCCCACCTTGTCCAGCGGGAAGGCGTCGATGTAGCCCTGCGGCGAAAACCCCAGATTGCTGGCGGAGACAAAGACGTTGTTCACATCCAGGAGCAGCCCGCAGCCGGTCCGGCGGGAGATTTCCGCCAGGAACTCCGGCTCTGCCCAGGTGCTCTCGGCGAAGGCGAGGTAGCTGGAGGGGTTCTCCAGCAGCATCCGCCGCCCGATGGTCTCTTGCAGTTGGTCGATATGATCGCAGATCCGCTGCAGGCTGGCATCCGTGTAGGGCAGCGGCAGCAGGTCGTTGTAAAAGTGGCTGTCGTGGGTGGACCAGGCCAGATGCTCGGAGAAGCTGGCGGGGTTCAGCCATCCTGCCAGGTGTTTGAGCCGGGCGAGGTGGTCCTTGTCCAGCGGCCCTTCGCCGCCGATGGAGAGGCCGACGCCATGCACCGACATGGCAAAGCGTTCGGACAGGTGGCGCAGCTGCGCCAGCGGGCGGCCGCCGTCGCCCATGTAGTTTTCGGCGTGGATTTCCAGCCATTTGACCGCGCTGGAGCCCGCGGTGATCTGGGCGAAATGCTGCGGCTTGTAGCCAACGCCAGGGGCGGCGGGCAGTGCATCATGGGCAGCGGCGTCAAGCATGGCGGGTCCTGTTTGCGGGGGCAAAAGGGGCGGGAATTCGCACTCCCGCCCCTGAATTCGAGCGGCAATTATGCCGGCAGGTCACGCTCCAGCGGCTCCAGAGAGCCGTTGCGCTCGGTGCCGTCTGCCATGGCCGGCAGGTCCATGCCTTCGCAGGTGCCTGCGTCAACCAGGGTCCAGGCGTTGCCTTGGTAATCGACGGTCGAGGTGCCTGCGCAAGTGGTGCCAGGGCCTGCGGCGCAGTCGTTCTGGCCTGCCAGCGACACGCCGTAGCACTTTTCCTTGGTGCCGGCGGCGGCGGGGATGGTGGACGCTGCGGTCAGAGCGGCGGCAACGGCACCTGCAACGGCCAGGGATTTTGCGGTGTTCGACATCTCGTGAATTCCTTTCGGTTCTACATGCGGTGTCGTGATGACACGCAAACACTAACCCGAGGTTTTCCAGAGTTTAAGTCACGAGGCCGTGTCTCACATCCGCGTCAGAGCCTGTGACCCGAAGGCGCGCGCCGAAGATGACTAAGCCTATGGTTTTCAGGGGTTTGGGAGTTGGCTGAAACAAAACGGCCCCCAGGTGGGGGCCGCTTGCGTTGAAAATGGCGGGAATTGTTACAGAAGATCGGGCGGGGTCGCTTCCGCCGCCAGCGCCTTTGTAACATTTTCCAGGCTTTCCACCTTGGTCTGCTTCTCGCCCAGGCGGCGGACGGAGACGGTGCGCTCCTCCACCTCGCGGTGGCCGACGGCGAGAATGACCGGCACCTTGCCCACGGAATGCTCGCGGACCTTGTAATTGATCTTCTCGTTGCGGATGTCGGCCTCGGCGCGCACGCCGGCTTTCTTCAGTTCGGCCACGACCTCCTGCACATAGGCGTCGGCGTCAGAGGTGATCGAGGCGACCACCACCTGCCGCGGCGCCAGCCAGAACGGCAGCTTGCCTGCGTGCTCCTCGATCAGGATGCCGATGAAGCGCTCAAACGAACCGAGGGTGGCGCGGTGCAGCATGACCGGGCGGTGCTTGGCGCCGTCGGCGCCGATATAGGTGGCGTCCAGCCGTTCGGGCAGCACGAAGTCGACCTGCAGGGTGCCGCACTGCCAGTCGCGGCCGATGGCGTCGGTCAGCACGAACTCCAGCTTGGGACCGTAGAAGGCGCCTTCGCCCGGGTTCAGCTCAAAGGCGCAGCCGGCCGCTTCGGTCGCCGCCTTCAGCGCCGCTTCGGATTTGTCCCAGACCGCATCGGAGCCTGAGCGTTTTTCCGGGCGGTCGGAGAATTTGACCGAGAACTTCTCAAAGCCCAGATCCTTGTAGATCTCAGACAGGAAGTCGATGAACTTCTTGGTTTCCGCCTCGATCTGGTCTTCGGCGCAGAAGATATGCGCGTCGTCCTGGGTGAAGCCGCGCACCCGCATGATCCCGTGCAGCGCGCCCGAGGGCTCATAGCGGTTGCAGGAGCCGAATTCGGCCATGCGCAGCGGCAGGTCGCGGTAGGATTTGAGGCCCTGGTTGAAGATCTGCACGTGGCAGGGGCAGTTCATCGGCTTCAGCGCGTTCACTGCCTTTTCGCGGGCGTGCTCCTCGTCGACTTCGACGATGAACATATTCTCCTGATATTTCTCCCAGTGGCCCGAAGCCTCCCACAGCCTGCGGTCGACGACCTGCGGGGTGTTCACCTCGACATAGCCGCCTTTTTCCTGCTGGCGGCGCATGTAGTCCTGCAGGGTGGTGTAGACCTTCCAGCCGTTCGGGTGCCAGAAGATCTGGCCCGGCGCCTCTTCCTGCATGTGGAACAGGTCCATCTCGCGGCCCAGCTTGCGGTGGTCGCGCTTGGCGGCTTCTTCCAGCATGTGGAGATGCGCCTTGAGCTTCTCCTTGCCGGTGAAGGCAACGCCGTAGATCCGCTGCAGCATCGCGCGGGAGCTGTCGCCGCGCCAGTAGGCGCCTGCGATGCTCATCAGCTTGAAGGCGTCGCCCGGCAGCTGGCCGGTGTGCTGCAGGTGCGGGCCGCGGCAGAGGTCCTGCCAGTCGCCATGCCAGTACATCCGCAGCGGCTCGTCGCCGGGGATGCTTTCGATCAGCTCGACCTTATAGGGTTCATTGTTGTCGGTGTAATGCTGGATCGCGCGGTCGCGCTCCCACACCTCGGTGCGGACTTCATCACGCTTGTTGATGATTTCCTTCATCTTCTTCTCGATCGCGCCCAGGTCTTCGGGGGTGAAGGGCTCTGCGCGGTCGAAGTCGTAGTACCAGCCGTTCTCGATCACCGGGCCGATGGTGACCTTGGTGTCGGGCCAGATTTCCTGCACCGCGCGCGCCATCACATGCGCCAGGTCGTGGCGGATCAGCTCGTTGGCCTGGGCCTCGTCCTTCATGGTGTGGATGGCAATGGTGGCGTCCGCGTCGATCGGCCACTGCAGGTCCCAGTGCTTGTCGTTCACGGTGGCGGAGATGGCCTTTTTGGCCAGCGAGGTGGAAATGCTGGAAGCCACCTGCGCGGGCGTTACGCCTGCGTCATAGGATCGTGCATTACCATCGGGGAAGGTGAGAGAGATTTGGGCCATTTGCTGGCTGCTCCTCGTCGGTTTGGCGCCCACAGAACGCCCGGTTGCGGGTATGTGTTTGTGCGCCGCGTTTTGCGGTCAAAGCGGGGGCAAGTCAAGGCAGCTTTGCATGTGATTGTAATTGCGCGGGAAAATCCCATTGTGTGCCCGTGTATGCGGTTGTACAAATGTGTATACTGGTAAGTAATTGAAAAATAATAAGAAAAATGTTGCCATGGAACGCGATCCGGGGCAGGGTGGCCGAAATCTCAGGCCCGATGGACATACCAGGAGTGTTCCGATGACCCGCCCGAACCCGAGCTTTGACCTGACGGTTGAAGATGTGGATCTTATTGAAACCGCGTTGTGCCAGTCCCGGGAGATCCTGTCGCAGCGCCATCTGTCCTATGAGCATTGCGCGTATATCGAAGGCGGGGTGAGCCAGGAGAAGGCTGTGCGGACGAAGGAAGCCCTGAGCCGGATTCAAAGCTTGCTTGGCCGCCTGCAGACGCAGAAGGTCAACGGAGTACCGGCTGCCAGCCTGTCCTGATGCCATAGCTGCCGGCGGGTATCATGCCTGCCAAGCTATGAGCGAGGGGCCAGCCCCTCGCGCTCCCCGGGATATTTTCAGCCAGATGAAAAGGATCCCGGATCAGGGTGCGGGCGAGGGCACGCCCTCGCGGATAACGGCGGAATAGTCGGGGGTGAGGCCATGCGCCTGGGCAATCGGGGTGATGCTGCCGAGCGCGCGCAGCTCCTCGACGCTGCGGGTCTGGTCCAGAACCCCCTGCTCCCAGGCGTATTCCGGCAGGTAGCCGTTGGCCAGAACCCGCCAGTCCAGCGGCACCTCAGCGGCGAAGGTGCGGATCAGCGCCATCACCACGGTGGTGCAATTGGTGGTCAGCGAATTGTACCACTGCGGCTGCGCCGCAAGGCTGTTGGCAGCGGCCACGTAGCGCAGCAGCAGGGCGCGGCCGGTGTCGGGGCTGACGCCGATGCGGAACAGCTGCACGTCTTCGCCGCGGGCATTGGTGCGGGTGCCGACCAGGTCGCGCTCATCCGCGGCGATCATCACCAGGGTGTTGGATTTGAACATGTCGGCCACGGGGGAGAAGCCGCCGCCCTCCTGGCGGCGCACCTCGACCGACCAGGCGATCTGCTCGCCGTCCTCAAAGCCGAAGCTGACGATCATATGCGCCATCTGCGGCCCCGCCCAATAGGACATGAACAGGTCCACGGTCTGCAGCGCCGTGAGGTCGTAGCTGCGGGTTTCCCAGTTCACCTTGTAGTCATCAGGCGTTTCCCAGGTGAAGTTGCGGACATCGGTGAGGGTCAGGATATCGCCCTGCACCTCGCCGGTGACCTGGCGCGCCACATCGGGCGACCAGGTGCCGTCTTCGGGCGGGGTGAGGGTGGACCACCACAGGATGACCGCAGCGAGGGCCAGGGTGAAGGTGGTGAGCGCCCGCAGGGCGTGGCTGCGGAACAATCCGGCGGTGACGGCAACGCCCAGCAAGGCAAACCCGCCCGACAGAGCGGCGCGCGGCAGCGTGGCGAAGGGCAGCCGGTACCACAGCGCCAGCGCCGCCCAGGCGGTGGCCAGCGCCACCGCGAGGACGGCAGCGGCCAGCACCGCGGTTTTGAAGAATTTTGACATGCCCGCGGCCCCCCGGAATTTTCCGGCAGACCATAAGGAGACCGGCAGGGGACTTGCAAGCAGGCTGTGCTGCCGCTTGCAGGTAAGGCGGAGCCATGCCACATTTTGAGGAAAAGGACAGGAGACCAAAGACATGCCCGCCACATCGTTTCTCGGCACCGCCAAGGGCCGCCGCATCGCCTATCACAAGAGCGAAGGGCAGGGGCCGTGCGTGGTGTTTCTGGGCGGGCTGAAGTCGGACATGGAGGGCACCAAGGCGGTGCATCTGGAAGCCTGGGCCAAGGCGCGCGGGCAAGCGTTTCTGCGGTTTGACTACTCTGGCCATGGCGAAAGCTCCGGCACTTTCGAGGAGGGCTGCATCGGTGACTGGCATGAGGACACGCTGGCGGCGGTGCAAGAGCTGACGGAGGGCGAGATCGTGCCCGTGGGTTCCTCCATGGGCGGCTGGCAGGCGCTCTTGCTGGCGCGGGAGATGCCGGAGCGGATCAAGGGCATGGTGACCATCGCCGCAGCGCCGGATTTCACCGAGGACGGCTATTGGGCCAACTTCTCCGAGGCGCAGAAGGCGGAGCTGGCGAGCCGCGGCTATGTGGAGCTGCCGAGCGATTATATGGAACCCTATCATATCTCCAAGCGGATGATCGAGGACGGCCGCAAGCACCTGGTGCTGCGCTCGCCGCTGTTTCTGCCGTTCAAGACGCGCTGCCTGCAGGGCACCGCGGACACCGCGGTGTCCACGGAAACAGCGCTGCGGCTGATGGATCATGCGACCTGCCCGGACATGCGGCTTACCCTGGTGAAAGATGCCGATCACCGGTTCTCGGACGCTGCCTGCCTGAAGTTGATCGAAAATGCTGTGCTGGACGTGCTGGACGTGCTGGGCGGTGCCTGAGGCGGCATTAAGGTGATCGAAAAGGTGATCGAAATGCCGACAGGCTGCCAAGGCATTTGCGATTGCAGTGGCTTGTTCACGTATCGGTCCAGTTGGGCAAAGCCATTAGAGTTGCGGTGCCGCAGAGCGCGCCCCGGGCTTTACCGGGGCCACGCGGGCGGCTGAAGGCATAGGTCTTTTGGATGAGGAATTTCAGAAATGGAACAGAGGGTAAGCCTGATCACGCTGGGCGTGCCGGATATGGAGAAGGCCGCGGCCTTTTACGAGGCGTTGGGCTGGCAGCGGGCGGAGAGCCCGGACGGGGTGATCGCCTTTGACCTGATCTCGCAGACGCTGGGCCTCTACCCCCTGGCGGCGCTGGCGGAAGATATCGGGGTGGCGGAGGCGGAGCTGGGCACCGGCGCGATGACGCTGAGCCACAACACCCGCAGCAGGGAGGCGGTGGCAGAGCTGCTGGCGGCTGCGGAGGCCGCGGGGGCAGAGGTGCTGAAACCGGTGCAGGATGTGTTCTGGGGCGGCCATCATGGCTATTTCCGCAGCCCGGACGGGCATGTCTGGGAGATCGCCTTCAACCCGTTTTCGCCGCTGGCGCAGAATGGCGCGTTCCGCTGGAACGGCTACTGAGCGTGGCGCGGCGGCGGCAGCGGTTCGGCAAACCGCTGCCTTGGGGAGGTTTTTCTTGATCCGGCTGCCGCCTCTCCGCACAGTTGCAGAGACGGGTGGCAGCCAAACCGCGAGGGCAGGATATGCCTCATGACCAGCAACCGAGCCGCGAACCATTGGTTCTGCTGCCGGGGATGATGTGCGACGGCCGGATCTTTGACGCTCAGATCAGGACATTTTCCGGCAGCATGCCGGTGATGGTGCTGCCGCTGGCAGGCGGCGACACGGTAGAGAAGATTGCCGCCCGGATGCTGAGCCACCTGCCGCCGCGCTTTGCCCTGGCGGGGATGTCGATGGGCGGGATCCTGGCGATGGAGCTGGTGCGACGGGCGCCGGAACGGATCAGCCGCCTGTGCCTGATAGGAGCAAGCCCGCTGGCGGAGACGCCGGAGCAGGCCGCCGACCGGGAGCCGCAAATCATTGCCGCACGCACCGGCCGGCTGGAGGATGTCCTGCGCGCGGCGCTGCCGATGGAAGCGCTGGCGCCGGGGCCGTCGCGGCTGGAGGTGCACAGACTGTTCTGCCACATGGGAATGGAGCTGGGGCCGGAACTGTATGTGGCGCAGGCGCGCGCCCTGCAGCGGCGGCCCGACCAGCAGGCCACGATGCGGCGGGTGCATGTGCCAACGCTGGTGCTGGCGGGGGAGCATGACACGATCGTGCCGCGTGCCAAGCAGGAGCTGCTGGCGCAGCTGATCCCGCACGCGCGGCTGGAGGTCATCCCGGAGGCAGGGCATTTCCCGGTGCTGGAGGCGCCCGATGCGGTGAACCGGGCGCTGCTGCACTGGCTGGCAGTGCCGGCCTAAGGGTAGAGCGCGGCGCGCTGTGCCTTGTTGAGCAGCTCGGGCTCGGCCACCGGTTTGCCGGTGTCCGCATCAAAGAATGGCGTGTCTTTCCAGCGGCCCGACAGGCGGGCGGTGATCATCCGGCTGAGGATGCCCAAGGCCATGGCGCCGCCGCCCTTGGTTCTGGACTGTTTGCCGGGAACGGGGAGGAAGGCCCTGGCGCGGATCTTGCCCAGGGCGGACGGATCCTGAAACAGGTTGGAGCGCATGCCGGCAAAGGGCAGGCCGGGCTTGGCCAGCGTGTTGGCAAAAGGCGTGCCGCAGCAGGCGGCGTACCAGCGCAAGGGGCCGCGGCGGCCCAAGCGGATCGCCCTCAGCTGCTCTGCGCCGTGGGTGATGGTGATGGTGTCGGGCGACAGCTGGAACAAATCGACCGGATCCGGGGCCGGATCCGGCTGGCCGTGGTACAGTTCGTTGGCGCGGCAGTCGGCGCAGTAGCAGACGACGCGGGTGCCGCCTTTGACACCCGCTGCTGAAACTTCGCCGCGCAAGGTCCCGCAATTGCAGGAGAATGCCAGGCCGCCGCCCATCCCGTCAGGCAGCCGTGTTCTTGTTGGCCGGTTTGCTGGCCGGTTTACGGGCCGGTGTGCTGCGGCTGTTGGCGTTCATGAAGTTGATCACCAGCGGGCGGATATTGTCGCGCCAGCTGCGGCCGGCAAAGATCCCGTAGTGGCCGGCGCCCGGTTCCAAATGGCTGGCCTTTTTGCTTTCCGGCAGGCCGGTGCAGAGGTCCAGCGCCGCGACGCACTGGCCGGGGGCGGAGATGTCGTCCTTGGCGCCTTCGACGGTCTTGACCGCCACATCGGTGATCTTGCTGAAATCGACCTTGTGGCCGTTGACGGTGAAGACGTTGCGGGCGATCTCGCGCTTCTTGAAGATGCGCTCCACCGTTGACAGGTAGAATTCGGCGGTCATATCCATCACCGCCAGGTATTCGTCGTAGAACCGGTTGTGGGCGTCGTGGTCCGAGGCTTCCCCGCGGGAGACGCGCTGGATCTGGTCCAGGAACGCCTTGGTATGGCGTTCGCCGTTCATCGACATGAAGGAGGCGAGCTGCAGCAGGCCAGGGTAGACCTTGCGCCCGACGCCCGGGTATTTGAAGCCGACCTGCTGGATCATGGTTTCCTCCAGCTGGCCCATGGTGACGCGGCGGCCGAAGTCAGTGACCTCCGTCGGGGTGGCGTCCGGATCCACCGGGCCGCCGATCAGGGTCAGCGAGGAAGGCTGCGCATCCGGCTCGCGCTCCGCCAGGTAGGCGGTGGCGGCAAGCGTCAGCGGCACCGGCTGGCAGACCGCGACGACATGGGTGTCCGGGCCCAGCTCCCGCATGAAGTCGACGAGGTAGAGCGTGTAGTCCTCGATATCGAATTTCCCTGCAGAAACAGGAATGTCGCGGGCATTGTGCCAGTCGGTCACATACACTTCGCAGTTCACCAGCAAGCTTTTGACGGTGGACCGCAGGAGGGTGGCGTAGTGGCCGGACATCGGCGCAACCAGCAGCACCTTGCGCGGCTGTTCTGCGCGCCCGTTGACCTTGAAATGGATCAGGTCGCCAAAGGGGCGTTCTACCACGGTGGTAATGTCGACCAAGTGGTCCTTGCCGTCTTCGCAGGTGAAGGTGCGGATGCCCCAGGCGGGTTTCACCACCATCCGCTGGTAGGTGCGTTCGGTCACTTCGCCCCAAGCCGCCATCCAGCTGAGCGCAGGATTTGGCAAGGCGGAAAAGACCGGGTAAGATGCCATGGAGAGGGCGGTGGCGCCCAGCCATTGGTTGGTGTTCCGGACGGTCTCCATCAGGTCGTAGGTCATCATGTATCGCATGCGCGTCTCCTTACGGGCTCTGTCCCCGCGTCATCGGACCAGAAAATCCGGAACATCGGACCAATCGCCGCTTTGCCCTGCCTTTTGCAGACGAGTATTCTGCATAGCAGAAAGCCTATGAGGGATTCCTTTATATGACAACTAGTGACGAAGTATCCGCAACGTCCAATTCTGAGAGCTTTGAAAAACTTAAGGAAAATATGATCCGCGTCGAGGAGCTGAGCAAGCGCCTGGCTGACGTTATGTCCCGGAAGGTGCCGCATAACCCGGCTCTGGACGGTCCGAATCAAGAGCTTTATGCGCGTGCAGCAACCGCCTATTGGACGGAGGCCATGCAGAATCCCGCCAAACTTCTGGAGCATCAGCTCGAATTCTGGAGCAAGTCTGTGCTGAATTTCGCCGAAGCGCAGAAAGCTCTGACCGGACAATTGGACAGCACGGATGACGGCGGCCCCACGGACCGCCGTTTTTCGAATCCGCTGTGGCAGAGCAGCCCGTACTTCAATTATGTCAGACAGCAGTACCTGACCAACGCCGAGGCGATCCGCAAGGCGGTGCAGAGTGCAGGTGAGATGGATGCCAAGGACAAGCAGCGTCTGAGCTACTTTGCCGATCAGATCATCGAAATGATGTCGCCGACCAATTTCCTGCCGACCAATCCGGACGCGCTGGAAAAGGCGGTGGAAACCGAGGGCCAGTCGCTGATCGACGGGCTGGAGAACCTGGTCACCGACCTGGAGGCCAACAACGGCGAGCTGGTGGTGCGGCTGGCGGATGAAAGCGCGTTTGAGCTGGGCGGCAACATCGCCACTACGCCGGGCGACGTGATCTACCGCAACCGGATGATGGAGCTGATCCAGTACAAGCCGGTGACGGACACTGTGCATGAAACCCCGATTGTGCTGTTCCCGCCCTGGATCAACAAATTCTACATCCTCGACCTGAAGGCGCAGAACAGCCTGATCAAATGGGTGACAGAGCAGGGCTACACGCTGTTTGTGGTGTCCTGGGTCAATCCTGACGCCAGCCTCGCCGATGTGGGGATGGAGGATTACATCCAAGAGGGCTTCCTGGCCGCGATCGAAAAGGCCAAGGAGGTCTGCAAGGCCGATCAGGTCAACGCGGTGGGCTACTGCATCGCGGGCACCACCCTGAGCCTGACCCTGTCGCTGCTGAAACAGCGCGGTGACAAATCGGTGAAATCGGCAACCTTCTTCACCACGCTGACAGACTTCGGCGACCAGGGCGAGTTCACCCCCTTCCTGCAGAACGATTTCGTCGACGGGATCGAGGCGCAGGTGGAACAGGAGGGGCTGCTGCGGTCGTGGGTGATTGCGCGCACCATGTCGTTCTTGCGCTCCAAGGACCTGATCTATGGCCCGGCAGTGAAAAGCTACATGATGGGCGAGACGCCGCCCGCCTTTGATCTGCTCTACTGGAACGGCGATGGCGCCAACCTGCCGGGGCGGATGGCGATCCAGTACCTGCGCGGCCTGTGCCAGAACAATGAATTCGCCGGCGAAGGGTTCGAGCTGATGGGCCACAAGCTGCAACTCAAGGACGTGGATGTGCCGGTGATGTCGATCACCTGCGAAACCGATCACATCGCCCGCTGGAAGGACTGTTACCGCGGCGTGCAGCAGATGGGGTCGCGCAGCAAAAGCTTTATCGTGTCGCAGTCCGGCCATATCGCAGGCATCGTCAATCCGCCCAGCAAGAAGAAGTACGGCCATTACACCAACGATGACCTGAAGGGGGACAGCGAGGCCTGGATGGAAGGCGCTCAGTACCACGAGGGGTCGTGGTGGCCGCGCTGGAATGACTGGCTCAAGAAACGGTCCGGCAAGCAGGTTCCCGCCCGCGAGGTGGGGGATTCGGGCTATCCCTCTTTGATGCCGGCGCCGGGATCCTATGTGAAGGTCAAGGCAAACCGTTGATATTGCAGGCGCAGAAATTTTTTCTGCGCCGCAGCATCAAAACCCTTGAAATGCTGCAGTGCAGCGCGCATATTCCTTTCATGCTAAGAGCGCAGGATGGTCCTGCTGCAGCTTTCTGAGGAATTAGAACTATGGCAAAGACCCAAGACTTCACCGCGATGATGAAAGACTTCATGGGCGCCTTCCCGGTTGACACCAAAGCAATGGAAGACGTCTTCAAAAACACCGCAGCCCTGAACGAGAAGCTGTCCGCCGTTGCGCTGGACGCTGCCGGCAAATCCGCCGAGATCTCCAGCAAGTGGACCAAAGAAACCATCGCCAAGCTGAGCGACGTTTCCAAGGTCAAGGCTGAGCCGGCCGACTACGCCAAGGCGGCAACCGACTTCGCCTCCGCTTCCGCTGAAGTGGCTGCCGAAAACATGGCTGCCTTCGCCGAAGTGGCCAAGAAGGTCCAGATGGACACCGTCGAACTGATGATGGCGGCCGGCAAGGACATGTCCGAAGAAGCAACCGCTGCGATGAAGAAGGCCACTGACGAGGTGACCACCGCAGCGAAAAAAGCTTCGACAGCTGCCAAGTAAGAACGACCACGATCCGGCCCTCGCTCTCCTCCCTGACGGAGCCGGACCGTGAAGAAGGACAGGCCGCAAGGCCTGTCCTTTTGCGTTTCAGGGGATCATTCGGGCAATCCAGCCTGCCGCAGGCCGTCGCAGTAATGCTCCAGATCCTGCGCCCTGGCAAAAGGCAGCGTCTTGCCGATGCGGGCCACCGAGAATTTCGGCTCAAGGTCCAGGATGCGCCCGCATTCGCGCGCGGCCGCGGGCCGGTTCCCCAGCTGCGCGTAGCAGGCCGCCAGATGGCGGTGCGGCGCCGGGAAGCCCGGAAACAGCTCAATCGCCTTAGACACCTCTGAAACCGCCGGATCATAGGCCCGGCACATGTAGAGCGCGAGCCCGCGGAACCAGTGGAAATAGGTCGGGTGGAACGGGTTCTGCGCCGTTGCCTGGTCCAGTTCGGCCAGCGCCTTTTCCGGCCTGCCCTGATAAATCAGCGACAGTCCGCGGAACGCCATGGCATCGGTATCGTTGGGGTTCAGCATCAGGGCGCGCTGGAAATGGTCCTCCGCCAGGGCGAAATTGCCCTTGCACAAATGCATCACGGCCAGCCTGCGCTGCGCAACGCTGTCGAGCGGGTCGATCCGGGCGGCATGGCGCAGCAGCGGAAAGGCCTTGTCCAGAGTGAGTTCCGCCGACATTGCCCAGCCGCTCATCCACTCCACCAGATAGGTCAGCGCCAGCCCGGAATAGGCGGTCGCATTGCCGAAATCGGCATCGCAGGCCTGCTGGTACAGGGTGCGGCACTTCTTAAGCCTGCCGCGGGAGTCCAGAATGACGGACTTGGCCTGCATCACCAGCTCCCGTGCGGTCAGCGTGCCGCGTTTTGACGCCAGCGCGGCGGACTTCTGCCGCGAGATGGATTGCAGCTGCGTCGCCAGGGTTTGAGTGATCTGCGCCGCCAGCACATCCTGCTGGGCGAAATCATTGGACAGATCCCGGTCATACCGGCCGCTCCACAGCGACAGGCCGCTGGTGCCATCGGACAGCGTGACAGTGATCCGCAGCCTGCCGGGCAGCTGCCGGACGCTGCCTTCGGCCAGGTAGCGGACGCCCAGCTCAGCCGCGACAACCGGCGCCCCGGCGCCGCTGGCGGCAAAGCGCTGCGCCGCATTGCGGGAGACAACGCGCAGCGCCCGGAACCGGGACAGGCCGATGGTGATGTCCTCGGTCAGCGTCTGCGCCATGGCTTCGGTGTGTTCGCTGGCGGGAGAGGCGCTGGAAAAGGGCAGCACCGCCACCGATGCCTCTGGCGAGGGGCCTTCCGGCTCCAGGGCGGGCAGCGAGTTGCCGGTGATGCGGTAGATCCGCACCGGTTCCGCGATATTGCGGACCTGCTGCAATCCGAGGTCGTCGAAGGCCGCGCCGACCCTGCCGCGGACCTGTTGATGCACGGTGCCGGAAATGCAGATCTCCCCCGGCGCGGCAAGGCTTTGCAAGCGGGCGGCGATATTCACGCAGTTGCCCAGCAGGTCTTCGCCGGCGGGGAACACCAGGCCCGCGTGGATGCCCATCCGCAGCCTCAGGCTCAGCCCGCGGGGGCCGTTGCGGCAGGCGGCGGCCTTGCTGGAAATCGCCATGGCCGCCTTGACTGCGGGCACTGCTGAAGGGAATTCCAGCAGGAACCCGTCACCCACTGTTTTGACAACCCGTCCTTCATGCTCCCGTGCCGCCGGGGCGATGATGCGGCTGCCCAGATCGCGGACCGCGGCAATGGTTTCCGCTTCCCGGGCCTCAGCCAAGGCGGAATATCCGGCCACATCAGCAATCAGTATGGCAGCTTGTTTTTGCCCGTCCCCTTGGTCAGCCATTTTCCCTAGTACCGCAGACTCGAAAGACCTGACGCTAATTGTATCATATTGAGAATTTTTTGGTGCTCTTTAGATGCAAAAAATATGATATCTGGTTCAATGTGTTCCGCTTCGGCGTCAAAAATGCGCAGTGCGGAAGTTAGAATGCTTCACCTGCCAGCCCGCCAGGCGGCGCAGCTTGCCGGACTCCATCTGCTGGTCCAATGCCGGCCCTTCTGCCCAAGCGCCGTGTTTGGTCAGCACATATTTCAAGCTGCGCACCACATAGCTAGCATCATGCGCGTGGCGGCGGGCAATCTCTGCAGTGATGTCCGCCACTGAAACCCCGGTTTCGGCGCTGGCGTTGAAGTGGCCGGTAAGCTGCGGCTGTTCCAGCAGCAGCCGGTAGGCCCGGGCCAGATCCGACCGGTGGACCAGCGGCCAGCGGGTGGTGATGCTGCCCCAGATCTCAAACGGCCTGGCGCTGCGGGCAGCCTCAAGATAGCGGCTGAAAACGCCGCCGCCCGCGTGGTAAACCATCGCCGGATGCACCACAGCGGCAGAGAGGGCAGGTGAGGCCAGAACCCTCTGGCCGTTTTCCTGCATCCAGGCAAAGGGTTTGATCGGCCGCAGCGGGCTGGCCTCATTGGCGATCCTGTCGCCGGTGGCGCCATAGAGCCAGCAGCCGCCGGTGTAGAGCAGCCGCAGCGGTTCAGGGCGCCGGGAGGCATGGTGCAGGATGGCGGTGATGGCCGTGGTGTCGGCCGCGGCCATGCCATCGCCGAAGGTGGCGGCCAGCTGGATCAGCGCATGGGCGCTGGCAACCTCCTGCACCCAGCCTTCGGGGCGGCGCAAATCGCCGCGCAGTGGCCGGGCGCCCATCGCGCCCAGCCTGCTGTCCGAGGCCGCCGAGCGGCTGAGGCCGGTGACTTGGTGGCCGCTGCGGACCAGTTCCCGGGTGACGGCGGTGCCGATGGATCCGGTGCCGCCGAGAATCAGAACTTTCATTTTCAATGCGCTCCTGCCGCGGAATGTGCTGCAGGACAGACCTGTAAAAGCTCAAGCCCGGTTCAGGTCAAGGCCTGCCGCAGCAGGCCGCCACCGGGGCTGGCAGGATCAAATGTTGCGGAAACGGCGCTGAGGCTTCCCTTTTGTTCTGCAGTGGCATAGGCTTTGCTGCGATGCGTCATGACCGGGGAGGGAACACATGGCAGAACAGGACAAACCCTTGCTGATCAAACGGTATGCCAGCCGCAGGCTGTATAATACCGAGACCAGCGATTACGTCACGCTGGAGGATATCGCGGGGTTTATCCGGGATGGCCGCGAGGTGCAGATCGTCGACCTGAAAACCGGCGATGACCTGACCCGCCAGTACCTGTTGCAGATCATTGCCGAGCATGAAAGCCGCGGAGAGAACGTGCTGCCGGTGAATGTGCTGAACGACCTGGTGCGCAGCTACATGGTGCCCGGCGGCGGGGTAATGCCGCAGTTCCTGCAGACCTCATTCGACATGCTGCGCGAAAGCCAGTCGAAAATGATGGAGAACATGACCGCAATGAACCCGATGGCCAAGATGCCGGGGTTCGAGGCGGTGAAGGCGCAGCAGGAGGCGTTCCTGAAGGCGATGACCAGCGGCTTTGGCACGGCGGGCTGGACCGGCGGCGGGCGCGAGGAGGAGAAATCCGGCGGCAGCGGCGAAGATCTGGACGATATCAAGAAGCAACTGGCGGAGCTGCAGGAAAAGCTGTCGAAGATGAAGTGAGGCTGAGCGGCTCGCGCCGGCAGAAAATCCCACAGAAAAGCCCCCGGTCCAGCTTGGCGGGGGCTTTTTCTATAAGGGGGCTTGGTGCAGGGTATGGTGCAGGGTTATGTCACGACCCGGCTTCGACCTTCAGCACATTGTGCAGCCGGTGGTATGGCGCGTTCTTCACGATCTCGTCCAGGGTTTTGGCTTCAGCTGCTGGCCGCGCGCGCAGGAACAGATAAGCGCTGGCGCCAAAAGACAGGGCGCAGGCGCCGACGATTGTGCTGACGATGACTGTTTCGAGTCCCATGGCTTCAAACATGCGTTTCTCCGGTTGCTTCCCCTATATAAGGCAACAAAGCTGAAAATTCCATATCACTTCCCGTCCGCGCCGAGCTTACCGGCTTCCAGCACGTGGCGGGCAAGGGTTTCGGCGCTGTCGCGCTCCTGCGCGCGGTGGCGCATTTTCACCCGGCCGCCGATCCGGGAGGCGGTTGCGAAGATGAACCCCGAAAACGACAGCAGGATGAGGCCAAAGGCCAGCCCCCCGGTCACCGTGCCTGCAATCGCCGCGCCGAAGCTTGCCAGCAGCGCGCCGGCTGCCAGCCGCTGCGCCCATTGGCCGATCACCTGATCCGCGTCGCGGGCCTGCGCCTCAGCCTCTGCCGACTCGGTGGCAAAGGCGGTCAGCAGGTCGGCCACGGCAAGACCGCAGTCCGGGTCATTGGCGGCGCGGATGGCGGCCAGCAGCGCGGCGCGTTCTGCCCGGTCCGACACAACCGCGCCGATGATCCGGCTCAGGTCGCCCTTGGGGATCGGATCCCCCATGCTCAGGGAGTTTGCCATCGCAACCAGCGCGGTTGCCGGGCGCCGCTTGAATTTCAATGGAGCTTTCATGGCGGCAAGGTGGACGGCACACGCCCGGATTGCAATCACGAAAAAGCCCCGGCGCAGGGCCGGGGCTGCAACTGTCAGGTCTTGGCTGCGTCTCAGGCGGCGGCCTTGCCCATGGTATCTTCAACCGCACCCAGCAGGATATCCGCGATCACGTCCAGCTCTGCCCGGCTGAGGCGGACCGGCAGGCGTACGTCGCAGGCCTTCATCAGCATGGCGCGGGTCTGCGGCAGATCGGGCAGGTCGCGCAAGAACTGCCAGTTCCAGAAGGCACGGGCGTTGTCGGTGGACAGGCCAAAGACCTGCACCTTGACGCCCTTGGCCTCCGCCGCGGCGGCAAAGGCGCGGGTCTGGTCTTCGCTGAGGCCCGCCAGGTTGAACTGGATCGAATCCGGCGCGCGGCGTTCCGGGCCCAGCGGTGCGGGCACGTCGAAGAAGGGGGAGGCGTTCAGCCGGGCTGCCACATAGTCGTGATTGGCCAGCCCGTCGCGCACCCGGCGCGCCAGTTCCGGCAGCTGCGGGCGGATCACGGCCGCCGACAGGTTGCTCATCCGCAGGTTATAAAGCGGCAGCTGGTTCTGCCACTTGGCAAAGGCCTGCGCCAGCTCCGGCGTGTTATCGCTGTGCGGGCCCTTGTGCTTTTTCCAGTTGTGCTCATAGGCACCGGACATAATCACGGCGCGCGCAATCAGGTCGGCGTCGTCAGTGATCAGGATGCCGCCTTCGCCAGCGTTGACCATTTTGTAGGACTGGAAGGAGAAGCAGCCCACCTTGCCGATGGTGCCGATGTTCCGGCCGTTCCAGGTGGTGCCCAGCGAATGGGCCGCGTCCTCGACCACCGGGATGCCGCGGGCATCGCACAGCGCCATGATCGCATCCATATCGGAGGTATGGCCGCGCATGTGGCTGATGATCACCGCTTGCACGCTGTCCAGCTTGGCTTCGAAATCGCCCAGATCGATGCGGTAGTTGTCAGCCACCTCGCACAGCACCGGCACGCAGTCGGCATGCACGACCGAGGACGGCACGGCGGCAAAGGTGAAGGCCGGGATCAGCACCCGGGCATCGCGGGGCAGGCCAAGCGCCTTCAGCGACAGGAACAGCGCCGCCGAGCAGGAGGAGACTGCCAGCGCGTATTTGCTGCCCAGCAGTTCAGCGTATTCCTGTTCCAGCAGCGTGACCGGAGCGTCATCAGGCGCCGTGTAGCGGAAAAGATCGCCCGATTGCATCAGCGCGTCGATGGCCTCGCGGGCGGCTGCGGGAATGGGCTCAGCGTCATGAACGTTGGGCGGCAGGGCCATATTTCAAAATCCTGAATTGTTGCTTCAGGAAACATAAAACTAACCAGTGCTGCTGCCAAGAGGGGACGCGGCGGAATTTGCCGCGCCCCGGCAAAATTTCACAGGATTGTTGCGAAGTTGCGCGAAAACCGGCTCAGGAGCGCCTAAACGCCAAGCCGGTCGCGCAGGGCAAACCAGGTCATCGCCAGCACCAGGAGCGGCGAGCGCATCCGCGGCCCGCCGGGAAAGCGCGGGGCAGGAACGCGGGCCAGGGTGTCAAACCCCTCTGCCCGGCCCTGGATCGCCTGCGCCATCAGCTTGCCCGCATGGGTGGCAGTGCCGACACCGTGGCCGGAATAGCCCGAGGCGGTCAGCACGTTGGGCGCCAGCCGCGCCAGATAGGGCATCCGCTTCATGGTGATACCCAGGGTGCCGCCCCAGGCGTAATCGATCTTCACGTCCTTCAAGTGCGGAAAGATCTCCGTCATCGGCTTGCGCACGGTGGCCTGGATATCGGAGGGGAAGCGGTAGCCATAGCTTTCGCCGCCGCCGAACAGCAGCCGCTTGTCATGGCTGAGTCGGAAGTAGTTGACCACGAATTTGGTATCCGCCACCGCCACGTCGCGGGCCAGCACCCGGGCGACGTCCTCGCCCAGCGGCTCAGTCGCCACCACGAAGTTGTTGATCGGCATGACCCGCGCGGCCACCTGGCCATTCAGGCCGCCAAGATAGCCGTTGCAGGCAAGGATCAGATGATCGGCGGTGACGCTGCCGCCCGCGGTGCGGATGCGCAGCTTGGCGCCTTCCTCGATCTCCAGAACCTCGCTGCCCTCGTGGATGACGGCTCCGGCAGCCGCAGCCGCACGGGCCAGGCTGAAGGCATAGTTCAACGGATGCAGATGCCCCGCACCGTGATCCAGAATGCCGCCCTTATAGGCGGGCGAGGGGCACATGGCCCAGCAGGCGTCCTTGCCGAGCAGCTCAATGCTGCCGTAGCCGTAGCGGTCCTGCAGGTGGCGGCCATAGTCATGCAGCTCTGCCGCCTCCTTTTCGGAAAAGGCGGTCCAGGCGACGCCGGGTTTCAAGTGGCAGTCCTGGCCGTGGCGGGCGATCAGCGATTTCACCAGATCCTTGGCATCCTCACCCAGCTGCCAGAGCTTCTGCGCCTCCGGCCCGCCCATCAGCGCCTCCAGACCCTCCTGGTCCATGCGCTGGCCGCTGCCGAGCTGGCCGCCGTTGCGCCCGGAGGCGCCAAAGCCCACCCGCTGCGCGTCCAGCAGCACCACGGACATTCCCGCTTCGGCCAGATGCAGCGCTGCCGACAGCCCGGTATAGCCGCCGCCCACAACGCAGACGTCCGCGGCCACCGCGCCGTCAAGGGCTGCAAAGCGCTCCATCGGAATGGCCGTCGCCGCATACCAGCTGTCCGGGTACTCGCCCTTGCGGTCATTGGAATAGAGCAGGTTCATCCCCATCACGCACCTCATCAGGAGCAGGCCCGCCAGCGCGTCGCCTGCTCTTCATCTTTCTGTAAATACTCAATTGCACGGGCGCTGCACCGGGGCGCAGCGCCTGAGGTTTCAGACGTTCATCAGCAGGTGCTCTCGCTCCCAGGGCGAGATCACCTGCAGGAACTCCTCGTACTCCGCGCGTTTTACGATGGAGTAGACACGGGCGAAATCCGGGCCCAGCACCTCATGCAGGGCGGTGGCCTCCTCGAACATGTCGAGCGCCTCGCCCATCACCTGCGGAATGTCGCCATCCCCGTCATAGGCATTGCCCTTGAACTGCTTGCGCGGACGCTGCTCCTCGATCAGGCCGAGATAGCCGCAGGCCAGTGACAGGGCGATGCCCAGATAGGGGTTGCAGTCCATGCCTGCGATGCGGTTTTCCACCCGCCGCGCTTCAGGACCGGACAGCGGGATTCGGATGCCGGTGGTGCGGTTGTCGCGCGCCCATTCCAGATTGATCGGCGCGGCGTGGTCCTTCACGTAGCGGCGGTAGGAGTTCACATAGGGCGCCATGACCGCAAGACCCGCGGGCAGGTGGTTCTGCAGCCCGGCGATGAAGTGGAAGAATGCATCGGTCTCGCCGCCCTGCGGGCCTGAGAAGATGTTCTCTCCGGTTTCGATGTCGATCACCGAATGGTGGATGTGCATCGCGGAACCGGGCTCATCCTCGATCGGCTTGGCCATAAAGGTGGCAAAGCAATCGTGACGCAGCGCTGCCTCGCGGATCAGCCGCTTGAAGTAGAACACCTCATCCGCCAGCTTGACCGGGTTGCCGTGGCGCAAGTTGATTTCCAGCTGGCCGGCGCCGCCTTCCTGGGTGATGCCGTCGATCTCGAACCCCTGCGCCTCGGCAAAGTCGTAGATGTCGTCGATCACGGGGCCGAATTCGTCGACCGCGGTCATCGAATAGGCCTGCCGTGCAGCCGCCGGGCGGCCGGAGCGGCCCATCATCGGCTTGATTTCATGCGCCGGGTCCAGGTTGCGCGACACCAGGAAGAATTCCATTTCCGGCGCCACAACCGGCTTCCAGCCTTGGTCGTGATAAAGCTGCACCACCCGCTTCAGCACGTTGCGCGGGCTGTAGGGGATCGGATCGCCGTCCCGGTCATAGGCATCATGGATCACCTGCAGTGTCCAGTCCGCGGTCCAGGGCGCGGCCGTGGCCGTGGACATGTCCGGCTTCAGGGTCATGTCCTTTTCGATCCAGCCGTCGTCATCCGCAGCATCGGCCCAGTCGCCGGTGATGGTCTGGTAAAAGATGCTGTCCGGCAGATGGAAAAAATCGGTCTTTGCAAATTTCGATGCCGGTACCGCCTTGCCACGGGCGATACCGGGAAGGTCCGAGATAACGCATTCAACTTCGTCGAGACGACGGCCCTCCAGATAGGATTTTGCTGCATCGGGAAGGGCGTCGAGCCAGGCTGACATTAGGTCCTCTCTTTCCTGTAAAACTCTGCGAGGAAGGTTGCGATGTTTTGATTATCCACGGGGGCATCCAGACCGGCAGCAGCGCGGTCGAGCACCTCGTCGGGCACCACGCCGCGGCCGCGTTTTTCGATCAGGCCGCCGACAAAGGCGCTGGGAAACTCGGGGTGGGGCTGCCAGGAGATGATGTGGTCGCCATAAGCCAGGATGCCGTTGCGGCAGAAATCATTGCCGCCCAGCACCCGCGCGCCCTCGGGCAGCTCCACCACCTGGTCCTGGTGCCAGGCGTTCAGGGTCAGCGGGCCGTCCTGCGTCTGGTAGGTGACGCGGCCCACAGCCCAGCCGCCTTCGAACTTGGCGACCTTTCCGCCAAGCGCTTGGGCGATGATCTGATGGCCAAAGCAGATGCCGGCCAGCGGCTGTTTGCTGGCGTGGATGGCGCGGATCAGGTCCTCCAGCGGCGGGATCCAGGCGTGATCCTCATAGGCGCCATGCCTGGAGCCGGTGATTAGCCAGCCGTCGGCGTCCTGCGGCCCGTCCGGGAAGATGCCGTCCACCACGGCCCAGGTCTGAAACTCGAACCCCTTGCCATCCAGCATGCCGCGGAACATGCCGTCGTAATCGCCGAACGGTTCATACAGGTCTTCGGGGGAGTGGCCGGTTTGCAGGATGCCGATTTTCATAAGTCACCAGTCAGAAGAAGTTCGCTGCACGGGACGGTAGCCCGCCGCCAGGACGGCGGGCAAGCCACCGTTAGGTCAGACCGTATCCAGGTAGATCTCCACCCGCTCTTCCGGGGTGAGTTCTTCCATGTAATGCAGCTCCTGGCGCTTGGTCAGCACCATGTTGCGGATCATCTCGGCGGAGAAGAACTGCGGGATGACGTCCGAGTTCTCGAACGCGTCAATGGCGCTTTGCCAGGTGTTGGGCACCTGCGGCAGGTCCAGCGCATAGGCGTTGCCGGTGATCGGCTCCGAAGGCTCGATCTTGTTCTCGATCCCATAAAGCGCGGCGCCGAGAATGGCGGTCAGCATCAGATAGGGGTTCACGTCGCCGCCCGCAAAGCGGTGCTCGATCCGGCGCGCCTTGGGGCTGCCGGAGGGCACGCGGATCGCGGCGGTGCGGTTCTCGTAGGCCCAGCAGATGCCGGTGGGGGCGTGGGCGCCCGGCACCATCCGGTCATAGCTGTTGCCGTGCGGCGCAAACACCAGGGTGGAATCGCCCATTGCCTTCAGGCAGCCGCCGACGGCGTGGCGCATGGCATCGGTGCCCTTGGGGCCGCCGTCGTCAAAGATGTTGTTGCCGTCCTGATCCAGCACCGAGAAATGGGTGTGCAACCCGTTGCCGGCGTAGTCCTCATACGGTTTGGCCATGAAGCTGGCGGCAAAACCGTGGCGGCGGGCAAGGCCCTTTACCAGCATCTTGAACAGCCAGGCGTCATCGGCGGCGCGCAGCGCGTCGGGGCCGTGCATCAGGTTGATTTCGAACTGGCCCAGGCCCGCCTCGGAAATCGCGGTGTCGGCCGGGATGTCCATGTCCTCGCAGGCGTCGTAGAGATCGGTGAAGAAGGTGTCGAACTGGTCCAGCGCCCGGATCGACATGGTTTCCGCCGCCTTGCGGCGCTTGCCGGACCGCGGCGACGTCGGCACCTGCAGGTTCTTGCCGCTGTCGTCGATCAGGAAGAATTCCAGCTCCACCGCGACCACCGGGGTCAGCCCCAGCGCCTTGTAGCGGTCCACCACGGCGCGCAGTGCGTGGCGCGGGTCACCTTCGTAGGCGCGCCCGTCTTCACGGTACATCCAGATCGGCAGCAGCGCCGAAGGCGCGTCCAGCCAGGGCATCGGCACAAAGCCGCGCTCGGTCGGCTTCAGCACCCCATCGGCATCGCCGCTCTCAAACACCAGCGGGCTGTCGTCGATATCCTCGCCCCAGATGTCCAGGTTCAGAACCGACAGCGGAAAGCGGGTGCCTTCCTCGACCGCCTTGTCGGCAAAGCGGGCAGGGACGCGTTTGCCCCGGGCCTGACCGTTGATGTCCGCCGCCGCAACGCGGATGGTGCGCACATGCGGGTTTTTCCTGAGCCAGTTCTTCATCTAATCACCTGACGGTTTCGGGGGCACCGCCGGCCGCCAGCGCCCCCGGACGGGGCGCAGCAGGGCCGGGGCAGCTTATCACCCCTGGTCCAATTTTTGATCATAATCCAGCGCGGCCTAGGGTTTGCCCATGAACTCGCAGGATTCTGCGGCCGGACACCTGGGTACTGAATTTGATCAAATAATGGATACTACCGGATCAGATTAGGACGCAAGCGAAATTTTCTCCGCCGTTCCTGGGGCAGGTGCTTGTTCAGGTGTTTGTTCACCGCGCCGAAGATGGCGATGATCACCAGCGTCAGCAAGATGAAGTAGAACGCCAGGATCGGGTAGGGGACAAACGGGTTGAAGGTCTTGTCCGCGAAGTAGCTGGCGTAATACAGCGCATCGCCCTGCTGCCGCCAGGCCGGGAAGCCGGAGAAGAACACCAGCGTGGTGGCGTGGAACAGGAAAATCGCCTCGTTGGTGTAGGCGGGCCAGGCCAGCCGCAGCATGGTCGGGAAGGTGATGCGGCGGAACCGGGTCCAGCCGGACATGCCATAGGCGTCCGCGGCCTCGATATCGCCCTTGGGGATCGACAGCAGCGCGCCATAGAAGATCTCCCCCGAATAGGCGGCGGTGTTGAAGAACAGCACGACCAGGGCGCCCAGCCAGGCCGAGGTGAACGGGTCAAAGAAGCTGGAGACGCTTTTCAGGCTGAGGAAGCAGGCATAGGCAAAGAAGAACTGGATGAACAGCGGGCTGCCGCGGAACACGAAGATGAACCACTCCGCCGGTTTGCGCCACAGCGGGTTGGGGCTGGACTTGCCCACCGCCAGCGCCACCGCCAGGAAAAAGCCGGTCGCCAGCGCCAGCGCGCCGAAGTAGACATTCCAGATCAGGCCGGAGCCGATCAGGGTGAAATGCTCGCACAGGGTATATTCGCCGCGCGGCAGCAGCCGTTCGCCAATCCCCAGGGAGCGGAAGGCATAGGCCTGGATGGTTTCAACGCAACTCATGCCGCTGCCTTTCTTTGTGCTTCGCCGCCCGCTGTGGCCTGGCCTTTGGTCAGGCGCTTCATGATCCGGGCCAGAACCACTTCGGACACCTTGGTGAAGCAGAGGTAGAACACCAAGAGCGCCGCAAAATACCAGACATGCCAGTTCGGATGCGGGTATTCCGTGAAACGCTCGGTCTTGGTGCCGCCCAGCTCCCGCGCCCAGTAAACGATGTCCTCGACCCCCAGCAGGAACAAAAGCGGCGTCGCCTTGATCAGCACCATCCACAGGTTCGACAGGCCCGGCAGCGCATAGACCCACATCTGCGGCACCAGAATGCGCCAGAACGCCTGGCGTGTGGTCATGCCATAGGCCTCGGCGGTTTCGATCTGGGCGCGCGGAACGGCCCGCATGGCGCCGTACAGAACGTTGGCGGCAAAGGCCCCGAAGACGATCGAGAAGGTCAGAACCGCCAGGAAAAAGCCGTAGGTTTCATGCACCCACTGCGGCGATGCGGACAGCGGCAGCTTGGCTGCGTCGCAGACCACAAAGTCGATGCCCTGCCGGATCGGCTGATCCCAGTCCGGGCATTTCACCTTGTGGCGCATCCACTCGAACGCCTGGTCCAGCGCGATAACGAAAAACAGGAAGAAGGCAATGTCCGGCACGCCCCGCACGATGCTGGTATAACCCTTTCCGAACCAGCGCAGCGGCAGGAACTTGGAGCGGGCGGCGCTGGCGGCGCCGAAGCCGAACAGCAGCGCAACCGGGGCGGTGATGGCCAGCAGGACCAGAACCACGACGACCGAGATGTAAAGGTTCAAGTGCTTGCCCGTGGTCAGGTAGCAGCTGAGCCAGCTCAGCCCCTCAAGCGTGGACGGGTCCGTGCAATAGGAAAACATGTTAGTGCCTGTCTTTCTCCGGCCGTGCCCGGCAGCATGGCCGCCGGAAGAGAATGAATGAGGCCCGCGCGCCGCGGCGGCGGGCCTGCAGATCCTGGAACAGGATCAGATTACCACTGGGAGGACACTTCCCACTTGGCGATCAGTTCGTTCAGCGAGCCGTCATCTTTCATCGACTGGATCGCCGCATCGAACTTGCCGCGCAGCTCAGCGTCCGACTCGCGGAAGCCCATGCCGACGCCGCCGCCCAGAGCTTCGGTCTTTTCGAGCATCACCAGATCGTCACCAACCACGGTGTCGAGGAAGCTCTTGTCGGCCAGAACCGCGTCAGCTTCGCCGTTGCGCACGGCGGCGACGGTTTCTTCCGGGGTGGCAAACTCAACCAGGGTCCAGCCCTGCTCGGCCACAAAGGCGGCCTGGATGGTGGTGGCCTGGGCGGCAATCACGCCGGATTCCAGGTCGATGTCTGCCGACTGGGCAACATAGGCGGACGGATCCGGCGGCGTGTAGGGCTGGGTGAAGTCAATGACCTCGTCACGCTCGTCGGTGATCGACATGCCGGCGATGATGGTGTCGTAGTTGCCGGACACCAGGTTCGGAATGATCGAATCCCAGTCGTTCTTGACCCACTCGCAGGTCAGCTCGGCACGCTTGCACAGCTCGTCGCCCAGTTCGCGCTCGAAACCGTCGATTTCGCCCGCGTCGTTGACGAAGTTCCACGGCGCATAGGCGCCTTCGGTGCCAAGGCGCACCGTCTCCGCCAGGCCCATGCCCGCGGACAGCGCCAGGGCGGCGGTGCCAAGGATCAGTGATTTCATGAGTATACTCCCGTTTTTGGTTGGTTGTTGGACTTGTTTGTTATTGCTCAATGCGCGTGGCGCGTCGAGGACAGGAAGGCGCGCAGCCGCTCGGAGCGGGTGCCGCCAAAGACTTCGTCGGGGGTGCCTTCTTCTTCGATCAGGCCCTGGTGCAGGAAGACAACGTGGCTGGAGACGTCGGCAGCCATTTTCATGTCATGGGTCACGATCATCATGGTGCGGCCTTCGGCAGCCAGGTCCTTGATCACCCTGATCACTTCCTGTTCCAGCTCCGGATCAAGGGCGGAGGTGGGCTCGTCAAACAGCAGCGCCTCGGGTTCCATGCACAGCGCGCGGGCAATCGCGGCGCGCTGCTGCTGGCCGCCCGACAGCTGGGCCGGGTAGACATCGCATTTGTCGCCGATCCCGACCTTGGTCAGGTAATAGCGGGCTTTCTCCTCCACCTCAGACTTGTCGCGGCCCAGCACGGTGACCGGCGCTTCCATCACGTTCTGCAGGATGGTCATATGGGCCCACAGGTTGAACTGCTGGAATACCATACTGAGATTGGTGCGGATGCGCAGGATCTGCTTGGCGTCGGAGGGGCGGCGGTTCAGCCCCTGGCCGGTCCAGGTGACGGGTTCGCCCTTGAACAGGATCTCGCCTTCCTGGCTGTCTTCCAGCAGGTTGCAGCAGCGCAGAAGGGTGGACTTGCCCGACCCCGAAGACCCGATCAGCGAAACCACATCCCCCTTGTGGGCGGTGATATCCACGCCTTTGATCACTTCCAGCTCACCATAGGATTTGTGCAGGCCGCGGATTTGCAGAACGGGCGTTGTATCGGTCAAGGTGTCGTTGTCCCTATGAGTGGAAATTCGTTCTTATTGGACCGAAAAAAAGACCGAATGCAACGTTCAAACCGCACAAGCTGGCACCGCAGGCCGCAAAACGGGGGAGTGTGCCGCCGTTTTGGAAGGGGCGCTACGTCAGCTCTGCAGTCCGGATGCGCTGACTGGTCAGCACCGGGCCAGGCGGCGTCGGCACCGCCAGGTAGCCGCTGGGAGCGATCTGAACGAGGCCGTTCAGGTGCAGCAGGCGGCGGGTCTCCGGGTCCAGCCCGCGGATGGCGGATTCGATTGCGGAAAACAGCGCCTTGGTGTCGCCGCCCAAAGCGGTGATATAGGGCAGCCCGGGCGTGGGCTCGGTGCGCTCGATCTCTGTCAGCCCGGCGGCGAAACCATCGAATTCACGGACCATTTCCCAGGTCAGCGCGTCCAGCGCGGCAAAGTCGGCGCGGCCCTCGGTCACGGCTTCGGCAGACAGCCGGTGGCCGCCGGTGTCCACCAGCGCGCCGGGCAGGATGCTGCGGTCATGCAGATGCACCATCGGCGCCGCCCAGCCCGATTGCGACAGCGCTTCGTTGTAGGCAAAGCGGCGTCCGGCAAAGCTGCCAAGGGGCTGGCCTGCGTCCTCTTTGCGGGCAATGAAGACGCTGTTGTAATGGCCGGGCGGGCAGCCGGGCAGGCCGTAGTCGGGGGTGCCGACAAGCTCTACCTCGCCGTAAAGCCGGGTGCGGTAAGGGCAGCCGCAAGTCTGCGACAGCAGCAGATCGGGGGATTTCCAGACCTCCCAGAAATCGGCGCCGCGGGTCAGCTGCCCGGGGCCGCCGCCAAGGTGATCGCGGATCGAGGCCCAGAACCGGTCGTTTGCCGCCGCGGTTTCCGGGCGGTCGTACATTTCAAGATGAGCAATCATAAAGCAGCCTCTGCCCGTTGGCGCGCCTTGGCGCTGTCCACGTCCGATACCCCCAGCAGGCTGGCTGACAGCCGCAAGAGCGCGTCTTCGTTCGCATCGCGGCGTCCGTCGGCCAGGGCCACCTGCCACAGCGCCTCAAGCACGCCGGTGCGGTCCTCATAGGCCACGGCATCCTTGATCGCGCGGGTAAAGCGGACGGTGTCGGGGGCCTCGGCCTCCATCGCCTCCGCCTGTTCGCGCAGGATCAGCGCGCCGCCGGTGTCCAGCCCGTAGCGGGCCGCCAGAATGCGGTCGATGCGGTCCTTTTCCACTTCGGAATAATTGTGGTCTGAGCGGGCAATCCGCACCAGCAGCGCGGTCAGCGCCAGCCGCGCGCCTTCGTCATCCAGCGTGGCAGGCGCGGGCTCCAGCAGGCGGTGCAGAAGCTCCCGGAACATCAATGCTCTCCAGCGGTGCTGCCGAGTTTCTCCTCGGCGCGCTCCCGGGCCTTCTGGCTGTCGGTATAGGACAGGCCCATCGCCTTGCGGGCCTCCTCGACGATGGTGACTTCGCCCTCGTGGGCGCTGCCGTCGGCCAGCACCACTTCCCACAGCGCGTCCAGCGCGGCGAGGCGCTCCTCCAGGCCGGTGGTTTCGCGGATCAGCCGCCCGAAGGTGTCGGTTTCCGGCGCCGCGGCGTGCAGCTTCTCGCAGGTGGCGCGCACCTTGGCGGCCTCGATCGCGTTGTGCTGGTAAAGCCGGGCCAGGATCCGGTCGATCAGGCTGATCTCCTCCAGCTGGTAGTCGCGGTCGGATTGCGCCACCCGCACCAAGAGCGCCCCCAGCGCCAGTTCGGCATCCGGGTCGGGCAGGGCCGGCGGTTCGGACGGGCGGAAAGCTTGGAAGAATTTCTTAAGCAGGGGCATTCGATGACCTCAGTCAGCTGCGCGGCGGGGCGCGGGATTATTCGCCGTAGCCTTCGATGATTTCCATATCACCGGCAGACACCGGATCGCGCAAGGCCTTGGCGTCCTGGTAGGCCACTGAATCATAGCAGGCTTTTGCGGTTGCGAAATCCTTGAATTCAATCACCACCGTGCGCGCCTTCATCTGCCCTTCGCGCACTTCCTTCGGGCCGCCGCGGATCAGGAACCTGGCGCCGTATTCCGCAAACACCGGCCCGTTGGCGCTGATGTAATCCTTGTAACGCTCCGCGTCATTCACATCCACGTGGGCCACCCAGTATCCTTTGGGCATGGGGTGCAGCCTCCCTTCTTTTTATGGTTGAGTTCAGGCTGATACAAATCCGTTCCGAACACAATGGGGCGGTTATTAAGAATTTGCCGTTCTGACGGAATTTGCGGTTGTTTCAGTATGTTGCGCCGGAAAGGAAAACGCCCGCCAGACACGGCGGGCGTTTCAACCATGATTAACGGCAGGGCCGTGTCAGCCGATTTCAGCCAGGCGTGCCAGCGCTTCCTTGACCTTGGCTTCCTCTTCTTCGCGCGCGGCGAGGTTTTCGCGCGCCTCTGCCACAACCTCTTCCGGGGCGGAGGCCGCGAATTTCGGGTTGTTCAGCCGCCCGCGCAGGCCGCCCAGCTCCTTGGCCAGCTTGCCCAGGGTCTTTTCCAGCCGCGCCTTTTCGGCGTCCACGTCGATCACATCCGCCAGCGGCAGACCGAAGGAGGCGCCCGGAGCAGCGACCGAGGCGCAGCCTTTGGGGAAGCTCTCCACCTGTTCCAGCGAGGTGATGCGGGCCAGTTTCTGGATCATCGCCTCGTTCTTCTCCCAGGCCGCGCGGGCCTGATCGGAGAATTCGGTCACCACCATCGGGATCTTGGCCCCGGCCGGCACATGCATCTGCGCGCGGGTAGAGCGGATGTTCTCGATTGCGGTGATCACCCAGTTCATCTCGGCGTCCGCTTGCGGGTTGACCAGCTCAGTGCCGTAGGCCGGCCAGTCTTCATGCACCAGCATGTTCGAACGCTTGGCGGTGTTGCCCCACAGCTCCTCGGTGATGAAGGGCATGATCGGGTGCAGGAGGATCATGCACTGATCCAGCACCCAGCCCAGCGTCTGGCGGGTCTCGGTAATCACCGCCTCATCTTCGGAGCCGAACAGCGGCTTGGACAGCTCGATGTACCAGTCGCAGACCTTGCCCCAGACAAAGGCATAAAGCGCATTGGCCGCATCGTTGAAGCGGAACGCCTCGAGGGCGGCGTCCACTTCAACCCGCACCTTGGCGGTCTCGCCAATGATCCACTGGTTCACGGCTGCCTTGGCATCCGGGCAGGCGTAGGCGGGGACGTTCGGGTCATAGACGTTGTTGAAATGGGCAAAGTTCACCGCATTCCACAGCTTGGTGCCAAAGTTCCGGTAGCCCTTGAGCCGCTCCATATCCAGCTTCAGCACGCCGCCAAGCGCCGCCATCGCGGCGGAGGAGAAGCGCAGCGCGTCGGCGCCGAACTCGTCGATGATCTCCAGCGGGTCGACCACGTTGCCGGTGGATTTCGACATCTTCTTGCCCTTGGCGTCGCGCACGAGGCCATGCAGGTAGACGGTGTCGAAGGGGATGCGCTTCTTGACCGGCAGGTTCTCGTCCAGCACCGCCAGCTGCATCATCATCATCCGGGCAACCCAGAAGAACAGGATGTCCTGGCCGGTGACCAGGGTCGAGGTCGGGAAGTACTTCTCCATTTCCGGAGTGGTGTCCGGCCAGCCCAGCGTGCCGATCGGCCAGAGGCCGGAGGAGAACCAAGTGTCGAGGACGTCAGGGTCGCGGAACATCGGCACTTGCATCGGCCCGTCAAAGCTGCGGATCGCGCCTTCGTCCTGCACGTCCATCAGCTTGACCTGTTCGGCCAGAATCTTCGCCGCTTCGTGCTGATCTGCAACGATGCGGAATTCGGTGCCTTCGGCGGACTGCAGGCGTGCCTTTTCCAGCGCCTCTTCCTCAGTCGCGGCGCAGATCGGGTACCAGTCCTCCTCGCCGGGGATGTACCAAACCGGGATCTGATGGCCCCACCACAGCTGGCGCGAGATGCACCAGGGTTCGATGTTCTCCAGCCAGTGGTAATAGGTCTTCTCGCCCGATTCCGGCAGGATCTTCACATCGCCATTACGCACGGCATCCAGCGCCGGGCCGACAACCTTTTCCGCGTCCACGAACCACTGGTCGGTCAGCATCGGCTCGATCACAACCTTGGAACGGTCGCCAAAGGGCTGCATGATCGGTTTGTTCTCGACGTAAGGCACCTGCACCTGAACGTCCTCGCCGCTCTCAGGGTCGGTCTTGGTGACGGTCTGCATCACCGCCAGGCCTTCGCGGGTGATCTGCTCCACCACCAGTTTGCGCGCCTCGAACCGGTCCAGACCGCGCAGGTCGTCCGGCACCAGGTTGATGGCGTCGGCTTCATTCTCGCTCAGGGTCTGTTCGCCCTTGGCCACTGCCATGGCAATGCCGACGGCTTCTGCGTAGGGGGCGCCGTCGTCGCGCATCTGGCCCTTGGTGTCCATCAGGCGGTACATCGGGATGCCGCCGCGCTTGGCAACCTGGTAGTCGTTGAAGTCATGCGCGCCGGTGATCTTCACCGCACCCGAGCCGAAGTCCTTGTCCGGGTATTCATCAGTGATGATCGGGATCAGGCGGCGGTGCTCCTTGGGGCCGACCGGGATTTCGCACAGCTTGCCGACGATGGGCGCATACCGCTCATCGCTGGGATGCACCGCAACCGCGCCGTCGCCCAGCATGGTCTCGGGCCGGGTGGTCGCGATAGAGATATAGTCGCGCTCTTCCTCCAGCGTGACGTTGCCGTCGGCGTCCTTCTCCACATAGGTGTAGGTGGCGCCATTCGCGAGCGGGTACTTGAAGTGCCACATGTGGCCCGCAACCTCGATGTTCTCGACTTCGAGGTCAGAGATCGCGGTCTCGAAATGCGGGTCCCAGTTGACCAGCCGCTTGCCGCGGTAGATCAGGCCCTTGTTGTACATCTCCACGAACACCTTGATCACGGCGTCATGGAAGTTGGGGGAGTTCTCGTGGCCCACGCGGGTGTCGCCATGGGCGCCCGCCATGGTGAAGGCGGTGCGGGAGAAATCGCAGGACGCGCCGAGGCGTTTCAGCTGCTCAACAATGGTGCCGCCGGATTTTTCCTTCCACTCCCAGACCTTCTCCAGGAATTGCTCGCGGCCCAGCACGCGGCGGGACGGCTGCTGGGTCTTGGCCAGCTCACGCTCGACAACCATCTGGGTCGCGATCCCCGCGTGGTCGGTGCCCGGCTGCCACAGGGTGTCGTACCCCTGCATCCGTTTCCAGCGGATCAGGATGTCCTGCAACGTGTTGTTGAAGGCGTGGCCCATGTGCAAGACGCCCGTGACGTTCGGCGGCGGGATCATGATGCAATAGGTGGAGGCTTCCGGCTTGGCATTTGCGCCTGCCTTGAAACAGCCGGCCTCTTCCCAGGCCTTGTAAAGGCGGCTTTCGGCCTCAGCCGCGTTGAATGTCTTTTCCATCGCCATGCGCTAGGTCCTGCGTGCGTGTAAATTTGGGGTCGCGCTATCCCTTACCGAAAGGGGCGGCAAAGGGAAAGTCCCAGCGGCACCGGGGCAGTGCGGCGGCCTGCCGGGCGTGGCATCGGTCAACTTTTATGGAACCAGCGGCGGGCGGGCGCGTTTTCCGTTAACCAAGCGCCGCGCGGAACAGCGGTGGCGCACCGGTCTTTCAAGCGCCCCGCAGCGGCGCCGAAATCAAAGACGCCCGGCCCCTGCTGACGCGCATTCCGCGGTACGGGCCGGGCGCACGATTTTCCGGAGAGCGCGACACCTTAGGCCCGGCGGCCGTAATCTCCGCCGCAGGCAGCTGGATCGCGCACGGACCGTCTGCCCCTTATTGCCCGGTCCGGTCCAGCTTGGTCGCCAGGTGGATCAGGCTTTCCGACGAGCGCACCCCGCGGGCTTCCGCGATCTTGTCGATGGTTTCGTCCAGTTCCGCAGTGCTTTGCGCCACCACCTGCGCCAGCAGATCGAACCGGCCGGAGGTGGTGTGAACGACCTCAACCCCCGGCAGTTTGCGCAGCCGCGCCAGCACCTCCGGCCCGCTGCGCGGCTCGATCGACATGAGCACCGTGGCCTGCAGCGGCGGGCGGGCGGCGGCGCAGGATTTGAGCGTGTAGCCGGTGATCACCCCGGTGGCCTCCAGCCGCTCGATCCGGGCCTGCACTGTGGTGCGGGCAAGGCCAAGATGGCGCGCCAGCTCGGCCACCGGGCGGCGGGCATTCTCCCGCATCAGTGTGACAAGGCGCTGATCGGTGTCGTCGGTTTGCATGAAATGCCTGCGATCTGACGAAAGTTTTCGTCACTATAGGCAAAGTGACGAGCGGAATCGACGGAAAACTCGCGGAAAATATGTAAAACGAATGAGGGTTACAGATGCAGCAGATTCCCCCGCTTTGGCTTTCGCCTGAGTCCCACCTGGCCCGCAGCGCGCCGGATCATCCGATCCTGTATTTCTCGCCGCGGGTCCTGCACGAGGTGGCGCGGCGGTTCAGCCAGGGGTTTCCGGGGCTGGTGACCTATGCGGTCAAGGCCAACCCGCACCCGGCGGTTCTGTCCAACCTCGTGGCGGCGGGGATCACCGCCTTTGATGTGGCCTCGCCCGCAGAGATGGAGGCGGTGCGCGCCGCCAGCCCCGATGCGGTGATGCATTACAACAACCCGATGCGGTCCGAAGCGGAGATCGCCGCCGGGATCGAACACGGCGTCGCCAGCTGGTCAGTGGATGAGCTGAGCGAGCTGGAAAAGCTGGACGCTGTGCCGCGCGCCTGCGAGATCGCCGTGCGCTTTGCGCTGCCGGTGGCGGGCGCGGCCTATGATTTCGGCAGCAAGTTCGGCGCCGCGCCGGAGGAGGCGGTGGAACTGCTGAAGCAGGTGGCGGCCAAGGGCTGGACGCCTGCCTTGTGTTTCCACCCGGGCACTCAGTGCGAAGATGAGATGGCCTGGGTCGAATATGTCCATGCCGCAAAGCGGATCGTCGATGCGGCGGGAGTGCGGATTGCGCGCCTGAATGTGGGCGGCGGCTTTGCCGCCAACCGCGATGGCGTGGCGCCGGATCTGGAAAAGGTCTTTGCCGCCATTGGCACGGCGGCGGATCAGGCGTTCGGCGCGGAGAAGCCCACGCTGATCTGCGAGCCGGGCCGGGCGATGGTCTCCGAAAGCTTCACCCTGGCCGCCCGCATCAAGGGGATGCGCAAGGACGGCGCGGTGGTGTTCCTGAACGACGGGATCTATGGCGGCCTGGTCGATATCCGCGACATGGGGCTGCCGGGCCGGGTTGAGGTCGTGGCCTCCGACGGCACCCACCGCAGCGGTGTCCGCAAGCCGCGGGTGGTGTTCGGACCGACCTGCGACAGTCTTGACCGGCTGCCGGACGGGCTGCCGCTGCCTTGCGATTGCGTCGCGGGGGACTATGTGCTGTTTCCGGGGCTGGGCGCCTATTCCTCGGCCATGAGCACGCAATTCAACGGCTATGGCCTGTCTGACGTGGCGACGGTGATTGAGCTGGCTGGACAAGCGGCCCGCTGACAGTAGTCTCGCCCCCGCAACAGCAGCCAGCGCGGACAGGGGGCGAGCATGGAAAAATTCGGGAAAAGCCAGCCGGTAAAGCGGGTCGAGGACGTCAGGTTCCTGACCGGCCAGGGGCGGTACATCGAGGATGCTGCCCCGGCGGACGCCTTGCGCGCCTGGGTGCTGCGCAGCCCGGTGGCGCATGGGGAAATCTCAGCGCTGGACGTCGAGGATGCGCGCGCGGCGGAGGGCGTCCATGCGGTAATCACCCTGGCCGATCTGGAAGCTGCGGGCATCAACACCTCGATGGACGGCTCGCTGGTGACCAACCGCGACGGCACCAAGGGCGCGGCGCCCGAGCGCCCGATGCTGGCGCGTGGCCGGGTGCGCTATGTCGGGGAGCCGGTGGCGGTGGTCATCGCGGAGACGCTGGATCAGGCCCGCGATGCGGGGGAGCTGATCGAACTGGACATCGACGATCTGCCGGTGAAGCTGGACGTGCTGCCGGGCGGTGCGCCGCTGCACGCGGGGGTTCCGGACAACAAAGCGTTTGACTGGGGCATGGGCGATGAGGCCGCCACCGCGGCGGCGTTCCAAAGCGCGGCCCATACTGTTGCGCTGCAGGTCGAGGACAACCGGATCATCGTCAATTCGATGGAGCCGCGCGGCTGTTTTGCCGAGTGGTCCGCGGAGCGGCTGCATTTCTGCTACGGCGGGCAGGGGGTCTGGGCGATGAAATCCCAGCTTGCCGCCAAACTGGGGCTGGACGAGGCCGCTGTGAAAGTCACCACGCCCGATGTGGGCGGCGGCTTTGGCATGAAGGCGATGCCTTATCCGGAGTATTTCGCGGTCGCCCATGCCGCCCGGACGCTGGGCAGGCCGGTGTTCTGGATGTCGGACCGCTCCGAGGCGATGCTCAGCGACAATGGCGGCCGCGACCTCACCTCGCTGGCGGAACTGGCCTTTGACGAAAACCTCAAGATCAGCGCCTACCGGGTCACCACCCGCTGCAACCTTGGCGCGTACAACTCTCATTTCGGCCAGCCGATTCAGACCCAGCTGTTCAGCCGCGTGCTGGCAGGTGTCTACGACATTCAGACCGCCTGGCTGCAGGTGGAGGGGATCTATACCAACACCACCCAGGTCGATGCCTACCGCGGCGCCGGGCGACCGGAGGCGATCTATGTGCTGGAGCGTGCGATGGACCGGGCCGCCCGCGAACTGGGGGTGGACCCGTGGGAGCTGCGGCGGCGGAACTTCATTCCGGCTGACGCGTTTCCCTACAACACCGTGACCGGAGAGACCTATGATGTAGGCGATTTTAGCAAAGTCCTGAGCCGCGCCGCGCAAGAGGCTGATATCGCGGGATTCGCGGCCCGCCGCGCCGAAGATGGTAAACGCGGCAAGTTACGGGGCGCCGGGCTTTGTTACTATATCGAAAGCATTTTGGGCGATCCTTCGGAAAGCGCGGAAGTGGAGTTTCTGGAGGACGGGCGGGTGCATATCTATGTCGGCACGCAAAGCAACGGACAGGGGCATGAAACCGTCTATGCCCAGTTTCTTGCCGACCAGAGCGGTATTTCGGCAGAAAAGATCCAGGTCATCCAGGGCGACAGCGACCGTATTGCCACCGGCGGCGGCACCGGCGGCTCGCGCTCGGTGACGACGCAGGCCAATGCCACGCTGGCGGCGGTGGATGCGATGATCGCCGCCTTCATCCCCTTCCTGGCGGAGGAGATGGGGGTGAAGGAAGAGGCTGTCGGGTTTGATGGCGAAACCTTCCGTGCACCGGGTTCGAACCTGACCCCCACCATGCTGGAAGCGGCAGAGATGGCCCGCGCGCACGGGCGGCTCGATCTGCAGCGTCACGCGGCGCGGGCCCGGCTGCCGGGGCGCTCGTTTCCGAACGGTGCCCATGTTGCCGAGGTCGTGATCGATCCGGAGACTGGGAATTCCGCTGTGGAGCGCTACACTGTAGTCGACGATTTCGGTAATCTGATCAACCCGGTGCTGGCCGAAGGCCAAGTGCACGGCGGGGTGGCGCAGGGGCTGGGACAGGCCATGCTGGAGCGTGTTGTCTATGACGAGGACGGACAACTGCTCACGGCTTCGTTCATGGACTATGCCTTGCCGCGGGCCAGCGGCGTTCCCATGATTGGATTCACCTCCGAGCCGGTGCCTTCGACACAGAACCCGATGGGGATGAAGGGCTGCGGCGAGGCGGGCACCGTCGGCGCGCTGGCAGCGGTGGCAAACGCGGTGCAGGACGCGGTCTGGGACCGCGGCGTGCGGCAGGTGGACATGCCTTTCACCCCGCTGAGGATTTGGGAAGTGCTTAGGGATGTTTCTGAAGCAGCTGAGTAAAAGGGTTCTAGGGTGGCTGGGACGGCCGCTGCGCTCGGAGCATTCCGGCGAAACCAAGCTGCGCGGGCCGCAGGCGCATGTGATCATCCTGGACGGCACCATGTCGACGCTGGAGGCGGGGCATGAAACCCACGCCGGCCAGCTGTACCGGCTGTGCAGCCAGACCAGCGGCCAGGTCTCGGTCTTTTATGAATCCGGCGTCCAGTGGAAGGGCTGGGGCAGCGCGCCGGACGTGATGATGGGCCGCGGCATCAACCGCCAGATCCGCCGCGCCTATGGCTATCTCGCCTCGCGCTACCGGCCGGGCGACCGGATCTATCTGTTCGGCTACTCCCGCGGGGCCTATGCGGTGCGCTCGCTGGCCGGGGTGATCGACCGGATCGGCCTGCTCAAGCCGGAGCACGCAACCGTGCGCAACATCCGCACCGCCTACCGCCATTACCGGCTGAACGGGCGCTCCAAGACCGGCACCGCCTTCACCAAGGCGTATTGCCACGGCGAGGTCGAGATCGAGATGGTCGGCGTTTGGGACACCGTCAAGGCGCTGGGCCTGCGGCTGCCGCTGCTGTGGCGCTGGGCGGAAAAGCAGCACAATTTCCACAACCATACATTGGGTCCCCATATCAAGAGCGGCTATCACGCGCTGGCACTGGATGAGACGCGCGACGTATTCAAGCCGGTGCTGTGGGACTGCCCCAAGGGCTGGAACGGCCACGTCGAGCAGGTCTGGTTCCGCGGCGCCCATGGCGATGTGGGCGGCCAGCTGGGCGGGTTCGAGGAAGCGCGGCCGCTGGCCAATGTCTCGCTGATCTGGATGCTGGAAAAGGCCGAGGAGCGCGGCCTGCCGCTGCCCAGCGACTGGCGGATGCGCTTTCCGGTCGACCCCAAGGCGCCCTCGGTCGGCACCTGGCAGGGCTGGGCCAAGATCTTCCTGCTGCGCAGCCGCCGCCGGGTCGGGCTGGACGCCAGTGAACGGCTGCACAGCAGTGTCGATGCTGGAAGACAGAACGCCGCATCGTCCGGTGGCTGGCTGGCGATGTTCTCCAAGACCTGAAGGCGGAGGGCCGGCCCGGCTGGCTTCCTGGTTTCAAGGAAACCGTCATTCCCGCTTGCATGCAAGATGCAGAGGGAGGGCTGTCGGATCAGACAGCGGCGCGGCGCTGCTCCAGCGCCTGCTTCAGGCGCTTCAGGGACAGGGCGACAATCAGCTTGTGGGCGGGCCGGACCGGGATCATGTAGGCGCGGCCAAACCGGTTCCGCGTCTTGACCGAGGAGGTCACGGACAGGACGCCGGCGCTGCTGGTGATACAGGTCATCACGTCCAGATGCCTGTCCCGCACGGTCAGGGTCAGGACCGTATCCGACACGGCTTCCACCAGAAAGAAATCCAGCTTGTCACCGGGCTGCACGCCCGTGTGCGGCTTGCTGGTGATGCCGCCGATGCGTTTGACGCCAAAACAGGCCGATATCGCGTCCCGCAGCCAGAACGCCAGCTTCAGGCCCGGCAGTGGCCGCGCGTGCATCAGGGTCCAGGCCTCCAGCGGGGTGACCGGCACTGGCAGAACAATGGACTGCGTGTCCAGGAAATCCAGCTCTGCGGCGGGGGCCAGGATTTGGATGCGGGCGGTGGCGGCCCGCGCGAAGGCATTTAGCGGCATGGCCGGCCCTTCCGCTGCGTGTCAGGTTACGGGATTGAAGATAATTGCAAAAATGCTGCCGGCAAGGCCCGCGGCAAAAAAACCGGCGGCCGGGGCTAGGCGGCTTTCATCACGATGCAGGTGGTGGTTCCGGTGGCATAAAGCCGCCCGTCCTCAACCCCGCGAAGCTCGCCATGCGCCACCCCGGTCGAGCGGCCAGCATGGTCGACGGTGCCGGTGCAGGTGATCAGGGTGCCCAGAGGGATCGGCCGCAGGATGTTGATCTTGAATTCCAGCGTTGTGTAGACCGAACCCTGCGGCACCCTGGTCATCACCGCGCAAGCCATGGCGCTGTCCAGCAGCGTGCCGTACCAGCCGCCATGCACGGTGCCCATCGGATTGGTGACGTGGAATTCGGGCGTGCCGCGGAACTCAACCCGGCCTTCTTGAACGCTGTGCAGGTGATAACCCAGCGTCTCGGCAATCGGCGGGCCGGGGAGGCGGCCCTCCAGAATGCCTTGCATGAAATCGAGGCCGGAGATCCGGGATATCTGCTCTATCGTCAGCAGGTCGGAGGGCTGTTTGGCATAAAACATGGCGCGCGGATCCTTGGCGGGGGTGTCCCCCGCATTAGGAACCGCGCGCCGGGGCCTGCAAGGCTTACGCCACGTTCTCCAGCGCCACCTTGGGCGTGACGCCCAGGGCAAAGCAGACGTCGCGGGTCAGTTCCGGGCGGTTCAGGGTGTAGAAATGCAGCTTGTCCACGCCGCCTTCCAGAAGGTCCGAACACAACTCGGTGCACAGCGCCGTGGCCAGCAGCTCCTCGCGGCCGTCGCGCAGCGCCTTGTCAAAGGCGTTTTCGACCCAATCCGGGATCACGGTGCCGCAGCGTTTGGCGAAATTGCGGGCGCCTTTCCAGTTCTCGATCGGCAGGATGCCGGGCGTCAGCCTGCTGCCGTCGATCCCCGCCTTTTCGCAGGCGTCGCGGAAGCGGAAGAAGGTTTCCGCCTCGAAGAAGAACTGGGTCAAAGCCTCATCAGCGCCAGCATCCAGTTTGCGCTTCAGCCATTCCACGTTGGCGGCCTGGCTGGCGGCCTCCGGGTGGCAGTCCGGGTAGGCGCCGACGCGGATGGTGAAGCCGCCGCGCGCCGCCAGACCCTTGATCAGCTCCACCGAGTCGGCAAAGCCTTCGGGGTGCGGCGTGAACTTGCCTTCGCCCTTGGGCGGGTCGCCGCGCAGGGCGACGATCTCGGTCACACCGGCCTCGGCAAACTGGTCTGCAATCTCCAGCGTTTCAGCCTTGGAGGCATTCACGCAGGTCAGATGCGCAGCCACATTCAGGCCGGAGGAATTGTGCAGGGTCGCCACCGCATCGCGGGTCAGCGTGCGGGTGGTGCCGCCTGCGCCATAGGTCACCGATACAAAGCGCGGATCCATCGGAGCGAGGACCTGCACGGTGTCCCAAAGCCGGAAGGAGGCTTCGAGATTTTTCGGCGGGAAGAATTCGAAGGAAATCTTGGGCGTCGTCATCTCAGGTCTCTCGCTATGTGTCTGTCTGCACTTGTTGCACGCGCAGCATTGTGAGACAATTTCATAATACTCAAGATTAACATGAGCGATCTGATAAGATGCATATCGAATTCCGCCATCTCCGCACGATCAAGGCCATCCATGAGGCCGGCGGGCTGGCCCGGGCTGCAGAGCAGCTGAACATCACCCAAAGCGCGCTGAGCCATCAGGTGAAGGGGCTGGAGGACCAGGCCGGGGTGGAGCTGTTCATCCGCCGGTCCAAGCCGATGAAACTGTCCCCCGCGGGCCTGCGGCTGTTGCGGCTGGCAGAGCAGGTTTTGCCGCAAGTCGAAGCGGCGCAAGCGGAATTTTCCTCCTTGCGGGATGGCAATACTGGCCGGATGCATATCGCCATTGAATGCCACGCCTGTTTCGAATGGCTGTTCCCGGTGCTGGAGGGCTTCCGCAAGAACTGGGGCGACGTGGATGTGGATATCCGTCCGGGCCTGGCCTTTGACGCGCTGCCTGCGCTTCTGAAGGAGGAGGTGGATCTGGTGGTGTCCTCCGACCCGGAGGACATTGCCGGTGTCGAGTTTATCGAGCTGTTTGATTACAATCCTGTCTTTGTCGCTTCAGCGCAGCATCCGCTGGCGGAAAAGCCTTATATCGAGGCGGAGGATTTCATCGGCCAGAGCCTGATCACCTATCCGGTGGACAAGGTCCGGCTGGATGTGTTCAGCCAGCTGCTGATCCCGGCGGGGGTGGAGCCTGCCTCGATCCGGCAGGTGGAACTGACGGCGGTGATCCTGCTGCTGGTCGCCTCCAACCGCGGGGTGTCGGTGCTGCCGGACTGGGTGGTGCGGGAGGTGAAATACTCTTCGGATTATGTGACCCGGCCGCTGACCAAAACCGGCATCACCCGCAGCCTGTATGCCGCGATCCGGACGGAGGACCGCGAGAAGCCCTTCATGCAGGAGCTGATCCGCTTGGCAAAGGTGGAGGCACGCAAGCTGCAGCATCAATAGATGCCGCCGCCAGGACGGGCGCGGAGCGGCTTGCGCCGGTCCGGCGCCTGTGCCCGCTCCGCGCGGTTGCGTGATCCGGCGGATGCCGGCGCACGGCTCAGACCAGCTTGACGATCTGCTTGCCGGTATTGCCGCCCTGCATCATCGACAGGAAGGTCTGGGGGGCGTTCTCCAGCCCCTCGGCGATATCCTCCAGATACTTGATGTCGCCGCTGGCGATCCTGGGGGCCACTTCGCCCAGGAAATCGCCATAGCGGTCGTAGTGGTTGAAGATGATGAAGCCATTGACCGACAGGAACTTGGTCAGCACCGTGCGCCAGATGGCCGGCGCGGTCAGATCCGTCTCGGCGCTGTTGTACCAGGCGATCATGCCGCAGACCGGGATGCGGCCGAAGTTGTTCATCAGGGGCAGCACCGCTTCCAGCACCTTGCCGCCGACGTTTTCGTAATAGATGTCGATGCCGTCCGGGCATTCTGCCGCCAGGGCCTCGCTCAGGCCTTCGGCACTGGCGTAGGCGCGGTGGTCGAGGCAGGCGTCAAAACCGAAGGTCTCCACCGCCAGCTTGCACTTGTCGGCACCGCCGGCAATGCCGACCACCCGCAGGCCTTTCTGTTTCGCAAGCTGCCCCACCATCGAGCCGACCGGGCCGGTGGCGGCGGCAACCACCAGGGTTTCGCCTGCCTGCGGGCGGCCATAGGCGTCCAAGCCATGCCAGGCGGTAAACCCCGGCATGCCCAGAGCGCCAAGTGCGGTGGTGAGCGGTGCCATATCCGGGTCCAGCTTGCGGATATCGCTGGCCAGCGCACAGGCGTGGCTGGCCCAGCCGAACGCACCGAGGGCAAAGTCGCCGGGCTGGAAGTCAGGGCTGTTGGAGGCAATCACCTCACCGACGCCGCCCGCGGTCATGGTTTCCCCGATCTCCACCGGCGGCGCATAGGATTTGCCTGCGTTCATGCGCCCGCGCATGTAGGGATCCAGCGACATATAGTGAATTTTGACAAGCACTTCGCCGTCGCCGGGCTGGGGCATGTCCACGCTTTCCAGGCGGAAGTTCTCTTCGCTGGCCTGGCCTTCGGGGCGGCTGGCCAGCACGATACGCTGCATCTGGTCGGGCATGGGAGTCCTCCTTGTAATGATTGCAGCAGAGACTGGGCCTCGCGGGGGCGGAATTCAACCGCCTGCCGGGCTGTAACCGGGCGTCAGGGCTGTTGCATCCTTGCCGGCAAAGCCCCTTGGCATTCGGGGGCAGGGGGCGTATAGGCACGGTTTGACCCGGCATCTCCCCGACGTGACAGGATTCTGCAGACATGATTGGCAGCGCAAACCTCAATGTGATGATCAAAGCCGCCCGCAAGGCTGGCCGTTCCCTGGTGAAAGACTTTCGCGAGGTGGAAAACCTGCAGGTGTCGATGAAGGGCGCGGGCGACTTCGTCTCCAAGGCCGACATCGCAGCTGAAAAGATCATCAAGGATGAGCTGCGCAACGCCCGCCCGACCTATGGCTGGATCGCGGAAGAGGGCGGCGAGATCGAGGGCGAAGACCCCACCCGCCGCTGGATCGTCGACCCGCTGGACGGCACCACCAACTTCCTGCACGGGCTGCCGCACTGGGCGATCTCCATCGCGCTGGAGCACAAGGGCAAGATCGTGGCAGGCGTGGTCTATGACGCTGCCAAGGATGAGATGTTCTTTGCCGAGAAGGGCGCAGGCGCCTGGATGAACGACACCCGTATCCGCGTGTCGGGCCGCCACCGGATGATCGAGTCGATTTTCGCCACCGGCGTGCCGTTCGGCGGCCGCGCCGACCTGCCGCTGACGCTGCAGGACCTGGCCCGCCTGATGCCCGCCTGCGCCGGTGTGCGCCGCTGGGGCTCTGCCGCGCTGGACATGGCCTATGTGGCGGCAGGCCGCTACGAGGGCTTCTGGGAGCGCCGCCTGAACGCTTGGGATCTGGCTGCCGGCATCATCATCGTGAAAGAGGCCGGCGGTCTGGCCGAGGCGATCGACCCGGACGCGGGCATCATCGACAGCGGGTCTGTCGTTTGCTCGAACGAGCCGATTTTCGAGAACTTCGCCAAGGTGATCCGGGGCTGAGTTAGTCCGGACATTTAGGGATAGAAGACGCGGCTGAAGGGCCGCGTTTTTTGTTCCGAACAGGTCTGCTGTCCCACCAACAGGGCGGTGCCCGCCCATGGGGACGGGCGGGCGCTGCCCGGCCTGTCGGCCAGGCGAAAGAGTTATTGATCCGAGGGATGGTTCACCCCGTCGTTCCAGGGAATCTCGCCATAGGTCCCGGCGTGCGTCCGCGGATTGGCGCCCTCGATGCAGCCGAGGTTGACGCCGCATTCCTTCGGATCTGAGCGGCGCTGGTGGTGGGTGTAGATGCCGCAAGTCTTGCAGAAATAATGCTTCGCCGTATGGCTGCCCCAGGTGTAGAGGGTAAGGTTTTCGGCCCCCTTCAGCACCTTCAGGCTGGCGGTCAGGGCGGTGACGGCAGCCGCCCCGCGGCGGCGGCAGAAGGAACAGTCGCAGCGCGCGGCAGAGGCGAGGCCCTGGGGGAACTCCGCCTCGATCTCAACGGCGCCGCAGTGGCAGGTGGCTTTCAGATGGGGCATTCGATGGTCCTTTCTGGGTCATATGCGGCGCAAGGCTGACTAAGACCGGAGATAATTCCCCGTAAAAACCTTAGGCGCAGCCCTACCATTTACTTGCCCCGATGCCCGTCGGGGGGGGGCGGCTTGCGTGTTTACCAGTAGCTTGTTTCGAAAGTTGCGCAGGCCGCCTTTTCCGCATGCCATGGCTTAAGCCGGGTGTTGTCTCACTTCCCCCACGGCCCCGGATTGCGCTTCTTGCGTGGCAGCTTGGGGATGCGGCTGGCGGTAAATTCATACTCGTTCTCCGGATGCGGCGGGGTGCCGTGGGTGCGGTTCCAGAACGCCGGGCCGCCGCGGCGCAGCCACAGGGGCAGGCACAGGATCAGCCCCACCGCAAAACCTCCGGCATGGGCCCAATAGGCGACGCCGCCCTGGTTGGGGTCAGAGCCGAGGCCGCCGAAGAACTGCATCGCCAGCCACACGCCCAGCATCACGAAGGCGGGGATGGTGAAGATGCGGAAATAGACGATCAGGATCAGCAGGATGTCGACGCGCGCCCTTGGGAACATCAGGAGGTAGCCGCCCATGACGCCGGCTATGGCGCCGGAGGCGCCAACCGTTGGCACCATGGACCCCGGGGCGGACATCACATGGATCAGCCCGGCGCCAAGCCCGCTGAGGAGGTAGAACAACAGGAAGGGCAGATGGCCCATCTCCTCTTCCAGATTGTCGCCAAAGATCCACAGGAACAGCATGTTGCCGCCCAGGTGCATCAGCCCGCCATGGATGAACAGGGAAGTGAAGAGGGTTTCAAACCCGTAGCCATGGATGATCTCGGCCGGGACAATTGCGTAGGCGTCATAGAAATAGGCCAGCGCGCGCGGTGAGGCATAGCTGGCGGTGTAGTAGATATAGGCCAGGACGTTTGCGGCAATCAGCGCATAAACGACATAGGGCCTGCGGCCGGACGGGTTGTGGTCGCGGATCGGAAACATGAGGGAACGCTGGGCCGGAAATGGCCCAGCGTCAAGTGCTTAGCGCCGGTAGCTCAGGCGTTTCCGCCCAGCAGCTGGGCGTTGCCGCCCGAGGCGGTGGTGTCGACGCAGACGTGGCGTTCTGCCAGGACGCGGGCGCGGTCGGGCTTGCCGGGGATCAGCGGGATGATCGGGCCGTCGCGCCTGGCAAGGCATTGCTCGATGTCGCGCCCCGTCGCCTCATCGCCCCACCACAGCACGCCGGAGATGCCCTCAATTGTCTGCAGCTGGTTCAGCCCCAGAAGGCCATGCGCCTCTATCGCGGTGCCGCCGAGGCTGATCACCTGCTTGGCCTGTTCCGCGGCGGCCTCCGGCCCCGGGCCCATGCACAGGAGCGGCGGGCGGGCGGAAACCGTCAGGCGGTTTGACTCACCGGTCGGGCCGGGCAGGGAGGTGGTGACGGGCTGCACAGGCACCCCGCTTGCCCCCGGCAGCCTGGCGGTTTCGGTGTCCCACTCGGCGCTGACCTGCTGCCGGTCCGGCGCGCAGAAGCGGTTGAGGTAGAAGGGGCCGCCTGCCTTGGGGCCGGTGCCCGACAGGCCTTCGCCGCCGAAGGGCTGGCTGCCGACAATCGCGCCGATCTGGTTGCGGTTCACATAGATGTTGCCCGCATGCACCCGGTCGCAGACATGCTGCACCCGGTCGTCAATGCGGGTGTGCAGCCCGAAGGTGAGGCCGTAACCGGTTGCGTTGATGTCGGAAATCACCTGATCCAGCTGGTGCGACTTGAACCGGGCCACATGCAGCACGGGGCCAAAGATCTCCTCCTCCAGCGCGCTGATGCCGGGCACTTCGATCATCGTGGGCGCGACAAAGGTGCCGCCCTGCGGCGCCATCAGCTCCTTCATGACCCGGCCTTCAGCCCGGGCCTTGTCGATGTGGGCTAGGATCCCTGCGCGGGCGCCTTCGTCGATTACCGGGCCGCTGTCGGTGGACAGGTGCCAGGGATCGTCCAGGCGCAGACAGTCCATCGCGCCCTTGAGCATTTTCAGCACGGTATCCGCAATGTCGTCCTGCAGATAAAGGCAGCGCAGCGCCGAGCAGCGCTGGCCGGCAGACTGGAAGGCGCTTTCGATCACCGCCTGCACCGCCTGTTCCGGCAGCGCGGTGGAATCGACGATCATCGCATTCAGGCCGCCGGTTTCCGCAATCAGCGGCGCGCCCGGCTGCAGGTTGTCGGCCATCGCCTTGCGGATGCGCAGGGCGGTGGCGGTGGAGCCGGTGAAGGCGACGCCGTTCACCCGCGGGTCCGAGGTGATGGCCGCCCCGACCACGCTGCCGCGGCCCGGCACCAGCTGCAGGGCGCTGCGCGGCACCCCGGCCTCATGCATCAGCTGCACGGCGCGGTGGGCGATCAGCGGCGTCTGGTCGGCGGGCTTGGCCAGCACCGCGTTGCCCGCGGCCAGCGCGGCAGAGACCTGGCCGGTGAAGATCGCCAGCGGGAAGTTCCACGGTGAGATGCAGGAGAAAATCCCCGCGGGCGGCGCATCGGGAATGCGCGCCGCATAGTAGCGCAGGAAATCCACCGCCTCGCGCAGTTCAGCAACCGCATCGGGAATGGTCTTGCCGGCCTCGCGGGCGAGGATGGCGAACAACTCGCCGTAGTTTTCCTCATATAGGTCAGCAGCCTTGTTCAGGATTGCCGCACGTTCCTCTGCCGGGGCGTCCCAGGGATCTGCCAGCGCCAGCGCCAGTTCGATATCTTCGGGGCTGCACTGGCTGACGGTGCCGGCGGCGCTCAGGTCGGTGGGGCTGGTCACATCCTTGGCGGCCTCGGGCTGGGCATCGCCTGCCAGCAGCGGCGCGGCCTGCCACTGGTGGCTGCGCCAGGGCGCGCGGGCCTCATCGATCTTTGCCAGCGTCGGCGCATGGCCCAGGTCGAACCCCTTGGAGTTCGGACGCTCCGGCGCATAGAGTTCCGGCCCGGTCGGGATCTTGCGGGTTACATCTGCGACGGCATCAAACGGGTCCGCGGCCACAACCTCCGGAGGCACATTCTCGTCCACGATCTGGTTCACAAAGGAGGAGTTGGCGCCGTTTTCCAGCAGGCGCCGCACCAGATAGGCCAGCAGATCGCGGTGCGCACCGACGGGCGCGTAGATCCGGCAGTTGGTCTTGTTCTGCTCCAGCACCATCTGGTGCAGGGTTTCACCCATGCCGTGCAGGCGCTGGAACTCGTAAAGACCCTTATCCATGCCTTCGGCCATGTGCAGGATGGCGGCAACGGTGTGGGCGTTGTGGGTCGCGAACTGCGGATAGATCCGGTCCGTCAGTCCCAGCAGCTTGCGGGCGTTGGAGATGTAGGAGACATCGGTCAGCGGCTTGGAGGTATAGACCGGGAAGCCATCGACGCCCTCGACCTGGGCGCGCTTGATCTCGGTGTCCCAATAGGCGCCCTTCACCAGCCGCACCATGAAGCGGCGGTTGTATTTCTCCGCCATCTCATGCAGCGCGTCGATCGCCAGGCCGGTGCGGGGGCCGTAGGCCTGCACCACCACGCCAAAGCCGTCCCAGCCCGCCAGCGCGGGGTCGGAGACCACGGCGTCGATCACTTCCAGCGACAGCGACAGGCGGTCGGCTTCCTCGGCATCGACATTGAGGCCCATCCTGGCGGCCTTGGCCAGCAGCGCCAGCGCCTTCAGACGCGGCACCAGATGCTCCATCACGCTGGCGTCCTGCGCCAGCTCATAGCGCGGATGCAGCGCCGAGAGCTTCACCGAAATTCCGGGGTTCTTGCGGATGTCGTCGCTGTTGCAGGCGGCGGCAATGGCCGAAATTGCCTTGGAGTAGGACAGGTGGTAGCGGGAGGCATCGGCCTCCGTCCGGGCGGCCTCGCCCAGCATGTCGTAGGAATACGTGTAGCCCTTGGCCTCCATCCCGGCGGCGCGGTTCATCGCGCTTTCGATGGTTTCGCCCAGCACGAACTGGCGGCCCATCTCCTTCATCGCGCGGCTGACGGCGGTGCGGATCACCGGCTCGCCCAGGCGCTTGATGGCGCCGCGCAGGGCGCCGATGGGGCTGCGGTCCTCGTCCAGCACCTTACCCGTCAGCATCAAGGCCCAGGTCGACGCGTTGACCAGCGACGAGGTGGATTTGCCCAGGTGCTTGCCCCAGTCCGACGGCGCGATCTTATCCTCGATCAGCGCGTCGATGGTGTCGGCATCCGGCACCCGCAGCAGCGCCTCGGCCAGGCACATCAGGGCGATGCCTTCCTCGGTCGACAGGCCGTATTCGGCCAGGAAGACCTCCATCAGCCCGGGCGCCGAATGGCCGCGGATGTCGCGCACCAGGGCGGCGGCGCTGGAACAGATCCGGGCGCGGTCGGCATCGGACAGGGCGGCTTGGGCAACCAGCCGGTCGCGCATGGCAGTCTGATCGGCATAGGTGCCGGCGTCGATCCGGTAGCGCAGCTTGGATTGGGTGGTCATGCAGGGGACTCCACAGATAACATGCAGGGCTTTTGCAAAGAATACACGCTTTCTGGCGGGACAATCGCCTGAAAATGTGTAACATGCAGGTCAAGTTGCAGAAAGTTGAGCGGGGAGACGGTTCAAATGGCCTTTCCTGATATCGACAGGTTTGACCGGGCGATTCTGAACGTGCTGGCGGAGGATGGCCGGATCTCCGTCGCCGACCTGGCGCGCCGGATCGGATTGTCGAAAACCCCGACCCAAACCCGGCTCAAACGGCTGGAGACGGAGGGCATCATCACCGGCTACCGCGCCCTGGTGGACCCGATCCGGCTGGGGCTGGACCATGTGGCCTTTGTCGAGGTGAAGCTGGACGATACCCGGCAGGCGGCGCTGGCCAAGTTCAACGCCGCGGTGTCCAAGCTGCCCGAGGTGGAACAGGCCTATATGATGGCCTCGCATTTCGACTATCTGCTGAAGGTGCGCACCCGCTCGATGACCGATTACCGGGCGGTGCTGGGGGAGAAGATCTCCTCCCTGCCGCATGTCTCCTCGACCTCCACCTATGTGGCGATGGAGGCGGTCAAGGAAGACGGCGCGCTGGGGCCGCTTTAGGGTGTTGCGGAAGCTGCGCGCGCACAGGTGACTTGATCGAAACTGCAAATGTGCCAGCATTGGGGCATGTTCAGATTTGTTCCCGGACCCCTGCGGCGTCCAGCCAGTTGTGTTCTACCGGCTGCTGCCCTGCTGCTGGCAGCGCAGGCCGCCGCAGCCGGCTGCCCGTCCCCACCTGACCACAGCACGCCGCTTGAAGGGCTGCTGAGCGAGGTCCAGCAGGCCGGCAGCGAGGCGCAGGCGCGCGAGATCGCCAACCGCATGTGGGAGTTCTGGGCCGATGCCCCGGATGAGCGTGCGCAGGAGATCCTGAACCGCGGCATGACCCGGCGCTCGTCGTTTGATTTCCTCGGCGCGCTGGAGGATTTCGATCAGCTGATCGCCTATTGCCCCGACTATGCCGAGGGCTACAACCAGCGCGCCTTTGTGCATTACCTGCGCCGCGACTTTGCCGCCGCGCTGCGGGATCTGGACCGGGCGCTGGAACTGTCGCCGCGCCATGTCGCGGCGATGAGCGGGCGGGCGCTGTCGCTGTACGGCCTGTCGCGGCTGGAGGAGGCGCGGGTCGCGCTGGCAGAAGCGCTGGCGCTGAACCCCTGGCTGCCGGAGCGTTACCTGGCCGATCCCGGCGGGCCGCTGGCGCCGCCGGGGGCCGGGGATATGGAGCTGTAGCAGCGCGCGCACAACCGAGAAATTTCCCGGCAAACGCCGAAAACCGATTGTCCGTCAGAAATCAGGAGGCTAGACCTGCTGCTGTGGCGCCGCCCGGCGGTGCCGCCGGCGGACGTGGTGGAATGGTAGACACCGGAGACTTAAAATCTCCTGGCCTTATGGCCGTGCGGGTTCGAGTCCCGCCGTCCGCACCACCGGCTCCATTGCCGCATCAGCCCTGACAGAACCGTTCCGCTCCGGCGCCGCTTGGCTTGACGTTCCCGTGCAAAGGGGACTTGGCGCGATCACGTAAAGATTGCATTGCTGTAACGATAATATTATGCAAGATGTCGCACAGAATGTGAAAGATCTTTGGCATATGGCGCTGATCCATCAGAAAATCTCCGCTTTGCTCGCGGATTTAAATTTGTCCAACCGGCAGGCCGCGCTGAAATGCGGTATTCCTTACGGCACATTTAACAGCGCGCTGAAGAATGAGCGCGAGATCGGCTGGAGCACGCTGGACGCGCTGTCGCGCGGGCTGGGGGTGTCGTTCCGCTACTTTTCCTCCGATACCGCCGGGCTGGAGCTGCTGCCGGAACGCCAGGCGGGCGGGCCCGGCAGCAAGGCGTTTGAGATTCTCAACGCGCAGATGCAGGCCGCCGCCCGCAGCCGCCAGTACAGCGGCTGCGATGTTTCGCTGCAGGATTTCCTGGACTGGTGGTTTTCCAACAGCGGCCGCCTGGAAGGGTTCGACCAGCTGCAGCATGCGGTGGACATGTTCGATCCGCCGGACCCGGAAGGGAACCGGATCCAGCCGATCCAGTCCGGGCGGCACAGCCTCGCCTCGGTCTGCTTCGAGGTGTCCAGCAGCGGCCAGCTGCGGGATACGCTGAACGGCTTCAGCGACAAGCTGAACGCCGATCTGGTGATGGCCCACAGCGAGGCGATCAACCGCGGCGAGCCGGTCATCACCCACCCTTCGATTGATGTTAAACTGCTGAACGGCCGCCGCTTTACCCGCCAGTACCGGCGGGTCCTGGCGCCGGTTTACCTGCCGGACGGCAAGCTCCTGGTGGCCAATTTCTCACAGGATATCAAATTCGGCTAGGTCGCTTAGCAGCATGTGCTCCATTTCCAGCCGGGAAGAGCCGACAAACCATTCGGTGCTGCTGCGCACCTCCGGTTCCGGGGCGCGCCATTTCTGCGCGCGCGGGATCGCCCGGGTGAAGCCGTAAACCAGATCCAGCCGCGCCTGCATGTGGCGGTCGGGGATGAAGGCATAGATCCAATCCACATCCCATTTCTGGATCGCCAGAATCTGAAAAATCCGCATGAAGGGCGCCAGCCGCTCAGCGCGTTTGCCGCGGCGGCCCGGCAGGAAGTTCAATTCGCCGATATAAGCCAGACGCCCGCTGACTTCGCGGGCCAGCGGCTCGGCCACGCTCTCGACACCGCCGCCTGCCGGGTTGGGAAACTGGTGGCGGGAGGTGCGCATCAGGAAATCTGCCAGGGTTTCCCGGCCCAGGTCCTGCAGCATTGCCGCCGCGCCGCCGATATAGGTGCCGTTCTCCTTCAAAAACAGCCAGAAAGCCGAATTCTCGGTGTGGTCGGCGCGCTCAATGGCAAAGCCCGGCATCTGGAACTGGCGGCCTGACAGGGCGGCGGTCTCGGGCACTTTCTCGAAATCCGTGAACATTTCGACCTGCAGGCCGGTCTGCGAAAGCGTATGCAAGTATCCCGAAAGCGTTTTTCCCATATCGAGCGAATTCATTAAAGTCCCCTGTCGTAAAGTCTTCCACTCGAATAGCCCGAAAAACTTTCTAGCGCCGCTAAAGAGTTCAAGTTGCATAAAATCTTAAATAAAATTTCGGAAAATGATCTGCTTTACCGTGGGGAAGGTAATGCAGCTATGAGATGCAACAATATTGGCGGCAGGCCGAGGCAAAAATGCGGCTGGCAGGCACCTGCTTTTTGCGGGCCATCCCGCTCGCGGCGCGGCTGTGGCAGGGCAGGGCGCGCGCTACTGTTGCATCCCGCCGGCACGGCGGCGGCGCCGTGCCGGACTGTCATGTGCCGTGAAGGACGTCAGCGGCGTCAGGACGCGCCCTCAACCGGAAGGCCGTCGTCTTTCCAGGCCTGCAGGCCGCCCTCGATGATGGCAGCGTCATACCCCATCTGGCACAGAGTGTGCGCGGCCAGTGCGGCCCGGGCGCCGGAGGCGCAGAGCACGTAGATACCCGCATCATCGCGCCGGCTGGTCAGCGCGGCCTCGGCGGCGCCGCTGTCCGGATCAGCCTTTGATTCCAGCACGCCGCGGGGAAGATGCAGGCTGCCGGAGACGCAGCCGTCCTGCTGCAGTTCGCCGGGCTCGCGCACGTCAAGGATGACGTGGCCGGCTGCGGCCGCGTCATGGGCATCTTGGGGGCTGGCCGTCTTGGTCTGCGCCCGGGCGGTTTCGACCATCTCTTCCATGGTTTGTGCCATTGTCCGCACCTCAGAATTTGTTGACAGGAATTTTCAGGTAATGGTTGCCGTCGCTTTCCGCCGCGCCCAGGCGGCCGCCGCGCAGGTTTACCTGCAGGGCTGCCAGCATCCGGTCCGGCAGGGAGAGGGTTTTGTCGCGCTCGGTGCGCTGCTTGATCCAGTCTTCCTTGCGGGTCCCGGCCTTCACATGCGGGTTGCGCGCCAGATGCTCTGCCACCGTGGCCTCCCACGCGGGGGCGTCCCGGTCATCGGTGCCGTAATCGTGGCCGACGAATAGGCGGGTGTTTTCCGGCAGGGAGAGGATCTCCTGAATGGACTGCCATAGCTCCCCGGCGGAACCGCCGGGGAAGTCCGCACGCGCGGTCCCCGCGTCGGCGTGCATCAGCGTGTCATGGACAAACGCCGCATCGCCGCAGACATAACTGACTGAGCCCAGCGTGTGACCGGGCGACAGCATTACCCGGATCTGCAAATCGCCCAGCTCGATGGTGTCGCCATCCGCCAGCAGGCGGTCAAAGTCGCGGCTGGGATCAAATGCCTCCGGCATGTGGTAGTAGCCGCGCCAAAGCTCCGCAATTTCGCGCACCTTTTCGCCAATCGCCGTGGGTGCGCCTGTGCGCTCTTTCAGCCGGGCGGAGGCCATGAAGTGGTCGGCGTGCGGGTGGGTGTCCAGGATCCAGGCGGGCGTCAGGCCTTCCTGTTCGACCACCCGCATCACGTGGTCGATGCTGTCCTGTGCGGTGCCCGCGTTTTTCGGGTCGAAATCCCAGACCACGTCGATCAGCGCCGCCTTGCGTGTCGAGGGATCGGCGCAAATATACTGGACCGATCCGCTTTCCGGTTCATACAGGCCCCAAACCTCGGGGCTGTTGCTGCTGCCCGCGGGCGAATGCCGGACAATGCGGTCGCCTTGCGTGTAGTCCGTTGCCATTGTTTCCCCTCCTTTGCGCATATGTCGTGCTGATGGCCGCAGGGGCCGGGCCGCCTGCGGCATTGGAGGCATAACGCTTGGCAGGAAAACCGGTTCCCGCGCGGGCTTTCGCTGCGGCGGAGACGGCGCGCAAGATGCGCCATCAGGCAGACAAAAAAACGGCCCGGGAACCATCAGATCCCGGGCCGTCCTCATTTCTGCAGCAATACCGGCTCAGCCGCGGCCGCGGTAGGGCGGCACGCCCTGATCCGGGATCCAGACGCCTTCGGGCATTGGGCCGGTCTGCCAGAACACGTCGATCGGAATGCCGCCGCGCGGATACCAGTAGCCGCCGATGCGCAGCCATTTCGGCTCCAGGAAATCCGCCAGGCGGCGGGCGATGGAGACGGTGCAATCCTCGTGGAAGGCGCCGTGGTTGCGGAAGGAGGTGAGGAACAGCTTCAGCGATTTGCTTTCCACCAGCCAGTCGCCGGGCACATAGTCGATCACCAGATGGGCAAAGTCCGGCTGCCCGGTCATCGGGCAGAGCGAGGTGAACTCAGGCGCGGTGAAGCGCACGTTGTAGGCCACATCGGCCTGCGGGTTCTGCACCCGCTCCAGTTCTGCCTCTTCCGGGCTTTGCGGCACGATGGTGTCGCCGCCCAGCTGCTTCAGGTTGCTGTAGATGCTGTCAGACATATCGGGTTCCTTGTCGTCAGACGCCGCGCTTGTTGCCCCAGACCAGCACATGCAGCTGGGGCAGGACGCGGGGGGTGAACCAGCCGTCGCCGGTTACTTTTTCAATCAGCCACAACAGGCGGTCCGTGGCTTGCTGCAAGTCGACCGGCAGGTCCGGGTCGACCTCCGGGTTGCCGGGCTGCAGGTACAGCGGCAGCTCCGGGTAGCGTTCTGCCGCGGCCTTGGCCCAGGCGTAATCGGTGTCGTCAAACACTACGATCTTCATCACCGCCTGGCCGCAGCCCTGGGCCTGATGCAGGCAGCGGGTGAACTTGTGCCAGTCGGTCTTTTCGCCGCTCGACGGCGGTTTGGGGCTCAGCACCAGCGTATCCAAATCCGCAAACCAGGGTTGGGACACTGACCCCTGGGTCTCGCAGGCAAAGCGGTAGCCTTCCTCCTTGCCGATGGCGATCACCGGCGCAAAGTCCTGGATCGCCGGGTTGCCGCCGGAGATCGAGACGGTCAGCGGCTTGCCCCCGGAGAGGCGGCGCACCTCTGCCATGACGTCCTCGGGCGTCATCACCGCCCAGTCATGCCGGTAGGCGCTGTCGACCGCGTGCATCGAGTCGCACCAGGAGCAGCGGTAATCGCAGCCGCCTGCGCGCACGAACACCGTGGGTTCCCCGATCAGCGCGCCCTCGCCCTGGATCGTGGGGCCGAAGATTTCCGCAATGCGCAATGTTGTCATGGCCGGTATTCCGCCCAGGTTTTCGGGGTCTCTGAGACCTTCACGGCAGCCACCTCCGGCCAGCGCGCATGGCACCAGTCATAGAAGTGCTTCGCCATGTTTTCCGCCGTCGAATACCCGTCCAGCACATCGTTCAGATGCCGGTGGTCGAAGGTGCCGTCGATGTAGTCCTTCAGCGGTTTCAGCTCGTGATAGTCGCGCACGAAGCCGTCGCTGTTCAGCTCCTTCGCCGCCAGTTCCACCACCACGACATAGTTATGCCCGTGCAGCCGGGCGCATTGATGGTCCGGCGGCAGGTGGGTCAGCTGGTGCGAGGCGGAGAAGTGGAATTCCTTGGTGATCCGGAACATCAGGCGCCGTCCTTGGCAGCAATCGCCGCCTTCCAGAAATCCGGGTCGGCATAGTCCGTCGGATCCTCGACCCCCGCCAGATGAAAGGCCTCGCGCCGCTCCACGCAGGTGCCGCAACGTCCGCAGTGCTTCTCACCGCCCTTGTAGCAGGACCAGGTCTCGGCAAAGGGGGTGTTGTGCGCAGCACCTGCGGTGACGATGTCGCCCTTGGTGCGGTGCACGAACGGCGTATACAGCCGCACGTCCGCATAGCCATCAAGTGCCGCGCGCTGCATGGCGTCAAACGCCTCGGTAAACGCCGGGCGGCAGTCCGGATAGATGAAATGATCCCCGCCATGCACCGCCGTCGCCACAGCGTCGTCGCCGTTGGCGGCAGCAATGCCGTAGGCGATGGCCAGCATGATCGCGTTCCGGTTCGGCACCACGGTGACCTTCATGGTCTCTTCTTCGTAGTGGCCGTCCGGCACGTCGATGTCATCGGTCAGGGCCGAGCCGGAGAGCGCCGCCCCGATGCCGCGCATGTCGATGATGTCATGCGGCACCCCCAGCCGTTTGGCGGCGGCGGCGGCATAGTCGAGTTCCTTCCTGTGGCGCTGGCCGTAATCGAAGGAGACAAGACGGGTCAGCTGATGCTCCTCAGCGACCATATGGGCAAGCGAAACGGAATCCAGCCCGCCCGAGCAGATAACGATAGTCTTCATGTTTGAACCCTTGTTTTGGTGACCGGGTAGGCTGCGACCGGTGGCGCGCGTTTAACAGCATGGCGGGAATGGCGCAAGCGGCGGGCGTATTGCGAACATTCGGCAGGACTTGTTGGAGATTTTTGAAAGTGGCTGGTGGCCGGTGAGGGCAGGGCCCGGCCGCGGGCGGAAGCGTAGCGCCCGCCCATGGGGGCGGACGGGCGCTGCCCGGCGTGCCGCCGGGCGGTGCTTTCTATACCGGCGGCAATTCCCCCTCCAGCCACTCCAGAAACGCCCGCGACGCCGGAGTGCTGGCATGGCTCGGCGGCGGCATCAGGAAATAGCTCTCCAGCTGCTCCGCCGAATGATCGCTGGCCCGGACCAGCTGGCCGCTCTCCAGCAGTCCGCCCGCCAGGGTGTCATGGGACATGGATATCCCGGCCCCGTTCACCGCCGCGGTCATGGCGATCACGTAAGTAGAGGCCAGGCTGATCTCGTGATTGCGGTCAAACGGCCGGTTCTGCGACTTGAACCACGCCCCCCAGGAGCCTGTGACGCCTGCACAATCCAGCAGCGTGGCAGTGCCGAAATCAACCGCGCCGCCCTGATAGCCCGGTGCGCAGACCGGATAGAAGCGGTCCCGCGTCAGCCGCACCGCCGCTGCCGACATGTCGTTCGGGCGGCCAAAGCGGATCTCGGTCCCGGCAGAGCTGGCATGGCGTTCCGGGTCCCAGATCGGTGTCACGATGTTCAGCACCAGCCAGGGGAACCGCGCATAGAGCCGCGGCAGGCGCGGCGACAGCCAGAACACCGAAAAGGCCATATTGCACTGCAAGACCAGATGGCGCCCCTGATCGCCGCCGGTAAAGGCCTGGGTTCCGGCCGCGATCAGGTCAAAGGCCTCGCGCACAATCGGCATGTAATTCGCCCCGGCCTCCGACAGCTCCAGCGCGCGGGTTTTGCGGATGAACAGCTCCCGGCCCAGGAAGTTCTCCAGGCTGCGCACATGCTGGCTGATTGCCGATTGCGTCAGGTTCAGCTCCGCCGCGGCGCGGGTGAACGACAAGTGCCGGGCGCTGGCCTCAAAGGCGCGCAGCCAGGTGAGCGGGGGCAGGGAGGAGGGCGGCGATCCGGGGGGCGGCATGGATGTATGACCTGTGCATTAGTTTCCTTAATGCATAGCGGCTGAATCCATTGTTTGTCAGCTGACAATCCGGCTGGCACCAATAACGCAACCGCACTTCCGGAGGCGCAGGAATGAACACGCAAGCGGCGCTAAGCCCGAATCTCACCCATTGGCAGGAGCGCGTCGACATGGCCGCGGCCTTCCGCTGGACCGAACGGCTGCACATGCATGAGGGCGTCGCCAACCACTTCAGCCTGGCGGTGAACGAGGACGGAACCCAATTCCTGATGAACCCGAACCAGGCGCATTTCCGGCGCATCAAGGCATCCAGCCTCCTGCTGCTGGACGCGGACGACCCCAAGACGATGGAGCGTCCCGGCGCGCCGGACCCGACCGCCTGGGGCCTGCACGGCTCCATCCACCGGCTGTGCCCGCATGCGCGCTGCGTCATGCATGTGCATTCGATCCACGCCACCGTGCTCGCCTGCCTAGCCGACAGCACCCTGCCGCCGATCGACCAGAACACCGCCACTTTCTATGGCCGCTATGTGGTCGACAATGATTTCGGCGGCCTGGCGTTTGAGGATGAGGGCGCGCGCTGCGCCGGGATGCTGACGGACCCCAAGGTCAAGGTGATGATCATGGGCAACCACGGCGTGCTGGTCATTGGCGATAGCGTCGCGGACACCTTCAACCGGCTCTATTACTTCGAACGCGCAGCCGAGACCTATATCCGCGCCCTGCAAACCGGCCGGGAACTGCGGGTGCTGAGCGACGAGATCGCCGAGAAAACCGCGCAGGAGCTGGAGGATTACCCCAATCAGGCCGAGCGCCACCTGGCGGAGCTGAAGGCGATCCTCGACGACGAGGGCTCCAACTACGCAACCTGAAACCTGGGACAGGAGGCAACCCAATGCACGGCACGCTCCCCGACCGCGAGGCGGACCGCTGGCACTATCACCCCAAGGGGCCGGTGCCGCTCAACCCGCTGTTCAGCTGGCCGCCGCGCCCGGCGGCGGTCCTCAGATGGTACCGCGGCGCCTGGATGGAGATCACGTCGCTGACGGTCTGCCTCCTGCTGGCGCTCGCCCTTTACGCCTGGCTGCTGCCGCCGCTGGCAGAGATGGCCGCCTTCCGCCCCGGCTGGATGCTGCAGGTCTGGCTTGCCAACCTGCTGCCGCAGGCCGCGGTGGCCGGGGGGCTGCACTGGTGGCTCTACATCCGTAAGGGCCAGGGTATGCAGAAAAAGTTCGACACACGCGACCTGTCGCGGGGCAACGGCACATTTACCTTCAAGAACCAGGTGCTGGACAACATGTGGTGGACCCTTGGCAGCGCCATCACCGTGGCCACCATCTATCAATGGGGCATCTACTGGCTGATGGCCAATGGCTGGGTGCCCACCGTGACATTCGCCGAAGCCCCGGTGTGGTGCGTGGTCTGGATGCTGTTGATCCCGATGTGGTCCGGCCTGCATTTCTACTGGGTGCACCGGCTGGAGCATCACCCGCGGCTCTATAAACACGTCCATGCGGTCCACCACCGCAACGTCAACATCGGGCCGTGGTCAGGGATCTCCAACCACTGGTATGAGAACCTGCTCTACTTCACCACCTATTTCGTCCACCTGATCGTGCCCTCGCACCCGCTGCACCTGGTGTTCCATGCGATGTTCCAGCAGGTCAGCCCGGTGCTGTCGCACTCCGGCTTCGAACGGGTGATCGCCAGGGACACAGAGGCCGCGAAGGCCGGCGATTTCTTCCACCAGCTGCACCACCGTTATTTCGAGTGCAACTACGGCACCTCGGAAATCCCCTTCGACAAATGGTTCGGCACCTACCACGACGGCTCCGCCGCGGCGACGGACCGGACGCGGGCCTTTAAGAAGCAGATGTACACGCGCTAGAATTGCATCAATGCCGAACTGATCAGGATCAAGGCGTATATATTCGCGAATCCCTATGCCTGTGCGCAGAACAGTCAGAGGCAAAGGAGAAAGCCCATGTTGCGTCTTGCATCCATCCTGTATTCGCTGATTGGCAGCAGCCTGGCAGGCGCCGGGGTGATCGCTGTACTTGCAGCAGGGCTGGTCACGACCCAGGCGATCCTTGCCGCCGCGGCTGCTGGCGCCGTTCTGGGGATGCCGGTCGCTTGGCTGGTCGCCAGGCAGCTCTATGCCCGCGGGGCCTAGGCGTTGAGGAACACCCGCGCGGCGGCCTCGAACTCCCGCGGCTTCTCGGCGTGCAGCCAATGGCCCGCGCCGGGCAGCTTGGCAAAGCGGGCATTGGGGAACCGCGCGCGGATTTCGCCGCGGTGCTCCGGCAGCACGTAATCCGAGTCCGACCCTGACAGGAACAGGGCAGGCCCGTCCCAGGCGGCCTCGGTCTGCGGGAAGGACATGATGTTCGGCATCTGCTCTGCCAGCGTGTCCAGGTTCAGCTTCCAGCGCTTGTTCGGCAGATCCAGCGACTGGGTGAAAAAGCTCTGCAGCGCAGCGTCCACCCCGGCCTCGGCCAGCCGGGCGGCGGCCTCGGGGCGGCGCTCGATGCTCTCCAGGTCCAGCGACTTCATCGCGTGGATATACTGGATCTGCGTATGGCCATAGGCCACCGGCGCGATGTCGGCGACCACCAGTTTGCGCACCGCCTCGGGGTGATTGAGCGCCAGCATCATCGCCGCCTTGCCGCCCATTGAATGGCCGATCACATCCATCCGGCCGCCATGGGCCGCGATCACCTCCGCCAGATCCTCCGCCAGCTCCGGATAGGTGTGGCTGTCGCTGCGCGGGCTGTCGCCGTGGTTGCGCATGTCCACCGCAACCACCTGCCGCTCATCCGACAGGCGCTTGGCGATGACGCCCCAGTTGCGGGCCGAGCCATAGAGGCCGTGGGCAATCAGAAGCGGGGGTTTTCCGGTGGCGGAGCCATGAGTGATCGTGTTCAGCATGGCGCCTTGATAACCGGGCAGGCAAAGGCTTGCCAGCCCCATTGAGGCGGGCGCGGGCGCGGGCTAGGGTGGCGCAACACATCAGCCGAGGGAGAGTGCCGCAATGGCCGCCAGCCTGGATCAGGATATCGAAGACATCCGCACGCTCCTGAAGGAGCGCGAGCACGCTTCCGGCGACCTCGCCGCCGCGCTGAAACTTGTCCGCCGCCGCCTGCCGCGGCGGGTTTACAAGCAGGGCATGAAACTGGCCGGTGCGCTGCCGCTGCTGGAACACCCCAAGCTGCGGCAGACGGTGGACGAAAAACCGCTGCGCGGCGCCGCCCGCGAGGTCAAGGCGCACTTAAAGGAAATCGACATTGCCGACCGGCGTAAGGGCTACTGGCTCGGGGTGCTCGGCAGCATGGCCTTTTCGGTGCTGGTGGTTCTTATCCTGCTGGTGGTGGTGCTGCGCTGGCGCGGGCTGGTCTGATTTCCCGCTTTACGCGGCCTGCGATGTGAAAGCCTCTCCTGACCGGCCGCCCTTAAACCCGCCGCTGCTGCCCGGCAACTGGCGGCGGGCGGTCCGCCGCGGCGGCAGGAGACAGCGCATCGCGGAACACCAGCGTTACCGTGACAAAGCTGACGTACAGCAGAAGATACCACGACCCCATTTTTGCCAGACTCACCCACTCGCCGCTGGCCTGACCGTTGTAGAGCCAGGTTTTCGTGCCGGTGCCCACATTCTCCGCCAGCCACAGGAAAAAGCTCGACAGAAACGCCGCCAGCGGCAGCGGCATCCAATAAAACTGCTCGCCGATGCGGAACCAGACGCGGGTGCGGGCAAACAGCAGCACGGTAGCGGCAAACAGGCCCAGCCGGATGTCTGGCAGATAGTGGTGGGCATAGAAGTTGCCATAAATCGCAGCGGCCAGCAGCACGGTGGTCCAGAACGGCGGGTAGGGGGCGAAATGCATGTCGAACAACCGGATCACCCGCGCCATGTAAGAGCCGACGGCGGCATACATGAAACCGGAAAACAGCGGCACATCGTACAGCTTGATCACTCCTGCCCCGGGATAGGCCCAGCTGCCCGCCTGCACCTTGAAGATTTCCATCGCGGTTCCGGTCAGGTGGAACAGCAGGATCACCCGCACCTCGCGCCAGCTCTCCATGCCGGCGGCCAGCAGCAGCCCTTGCAGCGCCAGCGCATAGATGAGCAGCGCGTCATAGCGGGCCAGCGGCCATTCCGGCTGCCAGAACCAGCCCGTGAAAATCAGCCCGGCCAGCAGCAGGATCCCGAAGATGGCGGCCCACCCCTGTTTCAGGGTAAACATGATGAACTCGGCGGCGGCCAGCGGCAGGCGTGCCCGCATTCCGTCGCCCAAACGCCGCTCCAGGCGCCGGGTCCGGTTCGTGGCCGGTGAGTCTTGGAAAAGGAACATAGGATGGCTGCTCTACAATTTCTTGGTTCAAAACATTAGCTAACCCTCGGGCCTGCCGGAAAACCTTTCCCTGATCTTTCTGAAAACGCAATCAGGAAGCGGTCGGCATGTGCACGTGTTTGACCCGCGGCGTCCAGAGTCCGGGCGGGGCTTTGCGCTCCGTTGAACCGCGCCAAGCGCTCCCGCCCTTTTCCGGCCTGCCTGCGGCCGTCCCGAAAGCGTTGGGCAGGGCGCCGTGCGGGCCGCACGGCGCGGGCAGCGCCCCTCTTAGGGGCGCTGCCGGGCCCAAGGCCCGTGC
>NZ_DGNN01000001.1:0-39677 GCF_002388965.1 Leisingera sp. UBA4491
AGGCGCGAGCGGGGATGTTGGAGACACGAAAAAGGAAAGGTTCTGCCGCAAATGGCAAAACTATGCGTCGCCCGACAACAGGGAAGTGGCGGACCGAGGAGGATTCGAACCCCCGACCCCTTGATTCGTAGTCAAGTACTCTATCCAGCTGAGCTATCGGTCCACTGCGGCGGGGTTTATCCATAGCATCGCACAGGCGCAACCCCAAAAGCAAAAATAGTTTCATCCGCCTGTCATATTACCGCCCGCCGCCGCCAGCGCCTCAGATCGTGCCATCGCCCTTGGGCAGGCAGATCTCGAAGACCGTGCCGCCGGGGCCGGTCTGCGTCAGCGTCACCGAGCCGCCGTGGCCGCGGGCCAGCTCACCGGCAATCGCCAGCCCCAGCCCGGTGCCGCCCTTGCGGGCGCCGCCCTGGAACGGGGTGAACAGATTGTCCTGCGCCTTTTTCGGCAGGCCGGGGCCGGTGTCCGCCACCGTGATGTACCAGGCGCCTTCCGTCTCGCGGGCGGCCACCGTCACCGTGCCGGGCTGCCCGGTGGCGGCAATCGCCTGGCGGGCGTTGCGCACCAGGTTCATGATGATGCGGAACAGCTGCTCCGGATCGGCCCGCAGCATCATCGGCGCAGGCACGGTGTTGATGATCCCGATCTCCGCGCTGCCGGCCGCCAGCAGCTCGCTTTCGGCGATGTCGCCGACGATTTCATGCAGGCAGACCACCGCAAAGGTGGGCGAGGGCTCTTCCGCCCGGCCAAAGGCCAGCGTGCCCTCGCACAGCGAGACCGCACGGGTGATGGAATTCACCAGCTTCGGCGCCAGGCGGCGCACCAGCGGGTCTTCGCTACGCTCGATACGGTCGGTGAACAGCTGCGCCGAAGTCAGGATGTTGCGCAGATCATGGCTCACCTTGGCCACCGCGCCGCCCAGCTGCGCCAGCCGCTCGCGCTGCTTCAGCGCATGGGTCAGCTCCGTCTGCAGCTGCATCAGCGCCTCTTCCGCCTCGCGCAGCTCCACCACGCCGGAGCTGGGATGGATGATGCCGCGCGCATCCTCGGGCGCGGCCGCATAGCGCTGCATGTGGCCGACCACGCTTTTGATCGGCTTCACCAGCACGATCCGCACCGCGACAAACAGCAACAGCGCGGTGAAGATGGAGATCACCGCCGACAGGATCAGGATCCGCACCCCGTAGTCCAGCATGGCCTGGCGCAGGGGCGCGGTCTCGATGGTGACCTCGATCAGCAGGCCGGCATCGCGCACCGGCGCGCCGATCACCCGGATGATCTCATTTTCCGGCGTGGCCAGCCGCAGCACCGCGTCCTTGATCAGCGTCAGCGCCCCGGCCATGCGCAGATCATAGGTGCCGGTGATCTGCCGCGGGATCGGCGAAGCCAGCATCAGCTGGCGGATCTCATCGCGGCGCAGCACCACGTTGTAGACGCCCGCGTTTTCCAGCAACTCCGCTTCCAGCTCGGTTTCCAGCATGTCATCAGCCAAGAGCGCCAGCGACGCGATCTGCGCCCGCTCCAGCCGGTCCGACAGGTAATCCATGCGGAACCGGGCAATCGACGGGACAAAGATCAGCACCTCGGCCAGCATCACGAACACCGTGGTCAGGACCAGAAATCTGCCCGAAAGCGTGTTGAGCATCCCGCCGCCCTTACCTCATGGAATCCAGCGCTGAACCAGGCGCACCGCGCGTTTCACCAGACTGCTTTCAAAAAGCCGCGGGGAAAAATACGCGCCCGCTGCCCGCTTGTTGATCTCGCCAAAGGAGGGATAAGGCGCAACCATGGCTGCAATCTGGCTCATTTTCAAGCGGTTGGCCAGTGCCATGGACCACAGGCAGATCAGCTCTCCGGCCTGGTGCCCCACGATGGTGGCCCCAACGGGACGCCCGCCGGCAACCATCACCTTGATAAAGCCCTTGGCCTTGCGTTCGGCGATGGCGCGGTCGTTGTGCTCATAGTCGAAGCGCACCACCTCCAGTTTCACGCCATACCGGTCGCGCGCCTGGGTTTCGGTCAGCCCCGCCTGCGCCAGCTCCGGATCGGTATAGGTCGCCCAGGGGATATGGCTGGTCTTGGCCTTGGACGGCAGCCCGAACAGCGCGGAGCGGATGATGACGCTGGCGTGGTAGCCCGCCACATGGGTGAACTGCAGCCCGCCGGCCACGTCGCCAATGGCATAGACGCGCTTGTTGGTGGTCAGCAGGCTCTCGTCCACCTTGATGCCGTTGCCCTGGGTCTCGATCCCCGCAGCCTCCAGGTTCAGCCGGTCGGTGTTGGCCTTGCGCCCCACCGCCATCAGCAGATGGGTGCCGTGAAACTTGCTGCCGTCCTTGGTCTCGACCTCAATCGCACCGGCCTGGCCGCCAACACGGGAGACCATGGCGCCCTCGGCAATCTCCACGCCCTCTGCGCGCAGGCTCTCCAGCACCAGCGCCGCGGCCTCCGGATCGTCCTTGCCCAGCGCCTTCTGCCCTTCGATCACGGTGACCTTGCTGCCCAGCCGCACATGCGCCTGCGCCATCTCCATCCCGATCGGGCCGCCGCCGATGATCAAGAGATGCGCAGGCCTTTCGCGCAGATCGAACAGGGTCTCGTTGGTCTCAAACGGCACCTTGTCCAGACCCGGCACCGGCGGCACCAGGGGCGAGGATCCGGTGGCAATGACGATCCGGCGCGCGGTGATGCGGTACGGCCCGGCCTCCACCTCGGTGTCAGAGGTGAAGTGGCCGAACTCCCGAATCACCCGCACGCCCAGGCCCTCGAACCGCTCCTGGCTGTCGACCGGCGCGATGGTTCCGATCACCTGATGCACATGATCCTTCGCCGCGGCATAGTCCGGCTGCGGGCACTGATCCGCCACGCCGAACGCCGCGGTATGCGCCTGGCCATAGGCGGCCTTGGCGCTGGCCAGCAGCGCCTTGGAGGGCACGCAGCCGTAATTCAGGCAGTCTCCGCCCATCTTGTGCCCTTCCAGCAGCACCACATCGGCGCCCATCTGGCTGGCCCCCGCGGCCACCGACAAGCCCCCCGATCCGGCGCCGATGACCAGAAGATCGCATTTGATACGGTTCATGTTCAGCTGTCCTTTTTCTTGCGGCCGCGCAGGTTGCCGCGCACCGCTTTGACCAGGATCGGCATCGCCGCCAGCGCGCACAAGCCCAGGATCGGCCCGATCACATGCGGCTCCCACAGCAGGCTCAGATCCGGATCCCCGCCGCGGTCAAAGACAGACCCGACGCCCACCCCGATCCAGGTAAAGACGATGGCGCCCGGGATGATCCCCGCCGCGGTGGTCCACAGGAAGTTGCGGAACTTCACCCCCACCAGCGCGGGCAGCAGGTTGGCCACAAAGAACGGCACCGCCGGCACCAGCCGCAGCAGCAGCAGCACCTCGACCTCGTTTTCCCGCAGCGCCTGTTTCAGCATCTGCACCCGGCCCTCGGCGGCTTCGATCCTGGCGGTCAGCATCGCCCCCAGCCCCATGCGCGCGGCCAGAAAGATGCCCGCCGCGCCGATGGTGGCAGAGACCACATTGAACACCGTGCCCGCCGCCAGCCCGAACAGAAAGCCGCCCGTCACCGAGGCCACCGCCGCACCGGGCAGCGAAAACACCACGATGACAATGTAAAGCCCCATGAACAGCGCCACCAGCCCCAGGTAATTCTGATCCCGGAACGCCATCAGCGCCTCGCGGTTGTCGCGCAGCGTGTCAAACGTCAGATAGTCCTTCAGCGTCACCGCCCCGATCAGCGCCACAGCCGCCACCGCAATCAGCGGCAGGTGGCGCGCCAGGCCGGGCTTTGATCCAGCTTGCGGGTCGGAATTCGGGGTCTCGGTCATATCGCTTTTCGGTCCGTGGTTGCTGCAGGGTTTGTGCTACGTGTTAAATGGCTGCTGTGCGAGGCCAAGCAGCCCCGCTTCACAGGTGCTTGAACACAGATCCGGATTTCGTGAGCTTTGTGGCAGAATCACCGGTCCCATGTTACAGCCGCGGCGTCCGGACCGGCCGTTCCGGGGCAGTTTTTGGCAGAAATGTTGCATATTGCCCGGAAAAGGCGGCCTGCAGGGTTTGACTTGGCCGTCATTCCCTCCTAAAGACCGGGCTTCGAGATAGACCCCGGGCGGGCGATTCCGCGCCGTACCCGTAGACATAAATGTGGAGACCGGAGCGATGAAACGCACCTATCAGCCTTCGAACCTGGTTCGCAAACGCCGCCACGGCTTCCGTGCGCGCATGGCCACCAAAGCAGGCCGCAAGATCCTGAACGCACGCCGCGCCCGCGGCCGTAAAGAACTGAGCGCATAAGCTCAGTTCCCGTTCTGACGGACATGACACCGCCGGAGGCCCCCAAGGACGGCAACGCTGCCCGCGGGGACACGCCTCCGGCGGTGTCCGTTTGCGCATCGGATGCGCCCAAGCTTGAGGTCATGGCCAAGCGCCGTGATTTCCTTGCCTGCGCCCGCCCCCCAGCCCTGAAGCAGGGCACCAAGGGCATGATGGTGCAGGGCCGCAACCGCCAGGATGGCGGCGGCATCCGCATGGGCTTCACCTGCTCCAAGAAAGTTGGCAACGCGGTGGCCCGCAACCGCGCCAAGCGCCGCCTGCGCGAGGCCGCGCGGATGATTTTGCCTGTGCATGGCCGCCCCGGCTGGGATTACGTGCTGATCGGCCGCGCCGATGAGACCGCCCAGCGCCCCTTCGAGGAGCTGAAGCGCGACCTGATCTATGCGCTGAAGAAGATCCACGGCCAGTAGCTCTTCGTCCCGCCGGCACATTTCACCGCATTTTACCCCAAGGCCCTTCGCCCGGCGGCACGCCGGGCAGCGCCCGACCGCCCCCATGGGCGGGCGCTTCGCTTCCGCCCGCGGCCGGGCATTGCCCTTATTGCCTAACAGCCGCCCTGCCCCTATCTATCCGCCATGACCCCGCTGGCTCATATCTTCGCCCTGCCTGTGCGCGCCTACCGGCTGCTGTTCAGCCCCTGGGTCGGCTTCAACTGCCGCTACCAGCCCACCTGCTCTGCCTACGCGCTGGAATCGCTGGAAAAACACGGCGCTGTCAAAGGCGCCTGGCTCACCCTCCGCCGCATCGGCCGCTGCCACCCCTTCGGCGGCGACGGCTATGACCCGGTTCCAGAGAAGCGGGACTCAACATCCGGCAGGTGACGCGGCAGGCCCCGCTGCAGCATTTTGGCTACAGTAGGGAAAACCGGAATATCCAGATTCCGCAAAACGTGCTCAATGGTCGCCACGATCAACCCTGAATTGCCGGAGGCGCGAATGAACGATCTGTTTCAAACATCCCGCACCTCCGCAGCTTATCCAGGCTATGCCGGTACCAGACTTGGCCGGCGCCTCGGCAGCCCTCTGCGCTGAACCGCGCCTGACCTGATCGCACCTTCCCAATTTAACGACAGCTGAGAACCTTCCGGCGCGCATACTGCGTGTTGGTTCTTGGCGCCCCCTTTCACCTTCGCACATTAGGAACCGGCTGCCCTGCAGCCGGCGGAAACCATGACACGCACAGACATTCCTGCGCCCATTCAAGACCCGCAGGCCGCATTGGCGCAAATCCTGGCCGACCTCGGCCTGCGCCGGACAGTGGCCGCCATCGTCCGTCACTTGTTATCCGCGCAGCGCCCCCCGCGCAAAGCCGGCCGCACCCTGCCGCTCAGCAATTACATACGCCAGGACATCGGCCTGCCGCCGCTGCCGGAAGAGCTGCCCTCCTCCCGCGGCTACCTGTGACGAGGGCAAAGGCCGGAACCCGCCCGGCCTTCAGCCTTCTGCCTTTTTTCCTTGGCAAAACGCCCCTGCTCGGCTAGGGCGCGCCCATGCTTGATGATGATCTGGACGAAATCCATCCGCTGTTTGCCGGCGCCCCCGCGACCACTGAGTTCAAGAAGCTCAGGAAGCGCATCGTGCGCTATGCGCGTGAAGCCATCGACCAATACGGCATGGTCGAGCGGCGCGAGGACGGCAGCACGCCGAAATGGCTGGTCTGCCTGTCGGGCGGCAAGGACAGCTATACCCTGCTGGCCGTGCTATACGAGCTGAAATGGCGCGGCCTCTTGCCCGTCGATCTCTTGGCCTGCAACCTGGACCAGGGCCAGCCAGGCTTTCCGGCCACCGTGCTGCCGGAATTCCTGGAAAAGATGGGCGTGCCGCACCGGATCGAGTATCAGGACACCTATTCCATCGTCGTCGACAAGGTGCCGCAGGGGCGCACCTACTGCGCGCTGTGCTCGCGCCTGCGCCGCGGCAACCTCTACCGCATCGCGCGCGAGGAAGGCTGCTCGGCGGTTGTGCTGGGCCATCACCGGGATGACATCCTGGAAACCTTCTTCATGAACCTCTTTCACGGCGGCCGCCTGGCGACCATGCCTCCCAAGCTGGTCAATGAGGAGGGCGACCTGTTCGTGTTCCGCCCGCTGGCCCATGTGGCAGAGGCCGATTGCGAGAAATTCGCGCGGTCCATGAACTATCCGATCATTCCCTGCGACCTCTGCGGCAGCCAGGACGGGCTGCAGCGCCAGCAGGTGAAACAGATCCTGGACCAATGGGAATCAAACTCGCCCGGACGCCGCCAGGTGATGTTCCGGGCGCTGATGAATGCGCGCCCGTCGCATCTGCTGGACCCGAAACTGTTCGATTTCGCCGGCCTGGAGCTGAAGAATTCCAGCGCTGAGCCGGAAAATTCCGAAATTCCCAAGCTGCGTTAACTCCCGGGTTAGATCAGCGCCTTAGTCTCAGGCCGGAATGACTGGCTGCAGACGAAAGGTCTGAGAATGATTGACACGGGTTCAGGTCTCCTGGCACGGCTCCGGCAAATCCTTGCCCCCGCACTTTTCGGGCCGCCCGTGCTCGCTTTCCTGCCCGCGCTGACGCTGGCCACCTACTGGCTCGGCGGCGAGGTGGCGCTGCTGTCGGTGGCGCTAGGCCTGCCGGTGCTGCTCGCCGCCACCGGCGGCTTCAGCAAGCTCGGCGGCCGCGGCCGTCCCCGCGACAGCATCACCGGCATGATGCTGCGCGACGGGTTCGAGGCGGAAACCGCCCGCATCCACGCCGAATGCGCCGATACCGATCTGCGCTCGGCCGTCTTCATCGTGGACCTGGACGACTATAAGGAGCTGGCCGACCGGCACGGCCAGGACGCGGGCGACCGGATCATGCAGCAGTGCGGCGCGCAGATCGCCTCTGCCCTGCGCCAGAACGATGTCGTGGCCCGGCTCGGCGACAGCCGGTTCGCGATCTGCCTGGCCCCCACCCTGCAGCTCGACCTGGAGCTGTGCATTCAGCTGGCGGGCCGGATTCAATCCGCCGCGGAGGAGCCGGTGCCGCTGGACGGCACCACGGTTTACATGACCTCCTCCATCGGCTTCTGCCAGCGCAACCGCGCGCCGGGCAAAACCGGCGCCGACTGGACCGGGGCCGCCATCGCTGCCCTGGCCGAGGCGCAGAGCAACGGCCCCGGCGGAATCCGCGCCTATTCGGCGGATATGTCGGGCCGCGGCAACTCCCGCTCCAGCCTGCGCGACGAGGCCGCGGCGGCGCTGGAAACCGGCCAGATCCAGGCCTGGTTCCAGCCGCAGATCTGCACCGACACCGGCCGGGTCTCGGGATTCGAGGCGCTGGCGCGCTGGTCGCATCCGGTGCAGGGGCTGATCCCGCCCTCCACCTTCCTGCCCGCGCTGGAGGAGGCCGGGCTGATGGACCGGCTCAGCCAGGTGATGCTCTACAACGCCCTGGTGGCGGTCAAGGCCTGGGACGCGGCCGGGGTGAACGTGCCCTGCGTCGGGGTGAACTTCGCCACCCAGGAGCTGCGCAACCCCGGGCTGGCCGGGCGCGTCAAATGGGAGCTGGAGCGGTTTGAACTGCCCCCCAGCCGCCTGTGTGTCGAGATCCTGGAAACCGTGATGACCGATCAGCCCGACGGCGTGGTCACCCGCAACATCCTCGCCCTCAGCGACCTGGGCTGCCACATCGACCTCGACGATTTCGGCACCGGCCACGCCTCGATCGCCGCAGTGCGCCGGTTCAACATCTCCCGCATCAAGATCGACCGCTCCTTTGTGATGAAGGCCGATCAGGACCCGGAACAGCAGAAACTGATCTCCGCCATCCTGACGATGGCAGAGCGGCTGGATCTGGACACCCTGGCCGAAGGGGTGGAAACCGCGGGCGAGCACGCGCTGCTGGCGCAGCTGGGCTGCGGCCACGTGCAGGGCTTCGGCATCGGCCGCCCGATGCCGTTTGAGCAGACGCTGGACTGGATCGCCGCGCATGAGGCGAAACTGCAGAACACGCCTGTGATCGGCCGCCAGACCCCCTGACCGCACACTTCCGGGCACTTTATACCGCGCCGGGGCGCTCTGCCGCCCCGGCGCGGCCCGATTCTGCTTGACCTTTGCGGCCCACCTCTGTTGAACCCCACGTGTCCTTCCCTACACGAGGTGGCAGTCCCCAATGGACGATCAGAACAAAAATCTTATTCTCGCAACCGTACTCAGCTTTCTGGTGATCCTCGGGTGGTATACCTTCTTCCCGCCGCCGGAACCGGAACAGGCGCCGGAAACCGCGGTCAGCGAAACCGCCCCCGCAGGCGATACCGCACTGGCGCCCAGCGCCGCGGCGGAGGCTGTGGACAGCAGCGCCCCGGCCCAGGCCGAAGCGCCGCAGGCCGCGCGCCTGGCCATCGACACGCCGCGGGTGACCGGCAGCATCTCGCTGCAGGGCGGCCGGATCGACGATCTGTCGCTGAAGGACTACCGCGAGACGCTGGACGCGAATTCCCCGATCGTCAAACTGCTGAAGCCGGTGGGCGAGGCCCAGGCCTATTACGCGCTCTATGGCTGGGCTCCGGGTTCGGGCCTGTCGCTGGATGACGTGCCGGGCGCCAACACCGTCTGGAGCGCCGGGGCAGACGCCACCCTGACCCCGGACAGCCCCGTCACCCTGACCTGGGACAACGGCAAGGGCCTGACCTTCTCGCGCACCATCTCGGTCGACGAGGACTACATGTTCTCGGTCACCCAGTCGGTTGCGAACGCCTCCGGCGGCACCGTGTCGCTGGCGCCCTACGGCACCCTGGCCCGCCATGGCCAGCCGGCCGACCTGAAGAACTTCTTCATCCTGCACGAAGGCCTGGTCGGCATGTCCGACGGCGAGCTGGCCGAGATCGACTATGACGACATGGCCGATTTCGAAGCCGATGCGCGCGACGGCTCCAAGGCAGAGATCCGCCAGGTCGCCGAAAACGGCTGGATCGGCTTTACCGACCATTACTGGATGTCGACCCTGGTCCCCGCGCCGGGCCAGGCCTTCCGCTCGATCGCCAAATTCGACGAGCGCCGCGAGATCTACCAGACAGACATCGTGCTGCCGACCGTGACCGTCGCCGACGGCCAGTCGTCCGAAGTAACCACCCAGCTGTTTGCCGGCGCCAAGGAATGGGAAACCATCCGCGGCTATCAGAAAGCAGGCATCCAGGGCTTCTTGGACGTGATCGACTGGGGCTGGTTCTTCTTCCTGACCAAGCCGATGTTCTGGCTGCTGCACAACCTGAACGTCCTGATCGGCAACATGGGCTGGGCGATCATCGGCCTCACCGTGGTGATCAAGATCCTGGTGTTCCCGCTGGCCTATAAATCTTACGCCTCCATGGCGAAGATGAAAGAGCTTCAGCCGGAGATGGAGAAGCTCAAGGAACGCGCCGGCGACGACCGCCAGAAGATGCAGAAGGAGATGATGGAGCTCTACAAGCGGGAGAAGGTGAACCCCGCCGCGGGCTGCCTGCCAATCCTGATCCAGATCCCGATCTTCTTCTCGCTCTACAAGGTGATCTTCGTCACCCTGGAACTGCGCCACGCGCCCTTCTTCGGCCCCTTCCAGGACCTCAGCGCGCCGGATCCGACCTCGATCTTCAACCTGTTCGGCCTGCTGCCCTGGGCGGCCCCGGCCCCGGAAAGCATCCTGGCGCTGGTCTTTATCGGCATCCTGCCGATCCTGCTGGGTGTCTCGATGTGGCTGCAGCAGAAGCTGAACCCGGCGCCCACCGACCCGACCCAGCAGATGATCTTTGCCTGGATGCCCTGGGTGTTCATGTTCATGCTCGGCGGCTTCGCCTCCGGCCTGGTGGTCTACTGGATCGCGAACAACACGATCACCTTCACTCAGCAGTATCTGATCATGCGCAGCCATGGCTATTCGCCGGACGTGTTCGGCAACATCAAGTCGAGCTTCAGGAAGAAGCCGAAGGCTGAGAAGTGAGGCCCGCTGAGGTCACAGAAATCTGGCGCCACCCGCTCAAATCACACGGGCGGGAGGCACTGGATACCGTAACTCTGAGCGCCGGGCAGACCATGCCCGGCGACCGCGTTTGGGCGGTCGCGCATGAGGCGTCCAAGGCGGATGGCTCCGAATGGGTGCCTTGCCAGAACTTCACCCGCGGCGCCAAGGCGCCCGCGCTGATGGCGGTCAATGCCCGGCTGGACGACGCCACCGGCCAGCTGACGCTGACCCACCCGGACCGCCCCGATCTGACCTTCGACCCGGAAAACCCCACGGATCTGCCGCGGTTCCTGGAGTGGGAAAAGCCGCTGCTGCCTGCAAACCGGGCCGGCTCCTCCCATATCGTGCGGGTGCCGGGCCGCGGCCTGACCGACAGCGTGTTCCCCTCGATCACGCTCTGCAACCGGGCCTCCCACCGCGCGGTGGAACAGGCCATCGGCCACCCGCTGTCGCCGCTGCGCTGGCGCGGCAACATCTGGTTCGACCTCGGCGAGGCCTGGGCCGAAAACGAGTGGCTGGGCCGCGAGGTGCAGATCGGCGAGGCCGTCCTTGCGGTGCGCGACCGGGTGGTCCGCTGCCTGGCGACCACCGCCAATCCCGAAACCGGCGAACGCGACGCCGACACGCTGAAAACCCTGAAAGACAATTGGGGCCACCAGGATTTCTCGGTCTATGCCGAGGTGATCCGCGGCGGCCCTGTCCGCATCGGCGATGCGGTGAAGGTACTGTGATGCAGATGCAATTCCCCCTGGCCGAGGCGCCGGACGAAATTTCCCTGGAAAAAGGCCGCAAGCTGTTTGCGGGCGAGACCGAGTTCCTGAAAGGCGTGGTCGCAATGAACGGCCTGCCCGGCGCCGACCGGATGGAGGTCTGTTTTGCCGGCCGCTCCAACGTCGGCAAGTCGAGCCTGATCAACGCGCTGACCGGCACCAAGGGGATCGCGCGCGCCTCCAACACCCCGGGCCGCACACAGGAGATCAACTTCTTCACCCAAGGCCCCGACCTCTATCTGGTCGACCTGCCCGGCTACGGCTATGCCAACGCGCCGCTGGCGGTGGTGGAGAAATGGCAGAAGCTCTTGAAGCAGTACCTGTCCGGCCGCCAGAACCTGCGCCGCGCCTTTGTGCTGATCGACAGCCGCCATGGCGTCAAGAAGGTGGACGAGGACATCATGAAGCTGCTGGACAGCTCCGCCGTCACCTTCCAATGCGTGATGACCAAGGCCGACAAGGTCAAGGACAAGGACCGCGCCAAGGTGCTGGAGCAGGTCCGCGGCGCGCTGGCCAGACACCCGGCGGCCTATCCGGAAATCGTGCTGACCTCGTCCGAGAAGGGCGACGGCATCCCGACCCTCAGGTCGATCATCGCCGGCCTCTGATCCGTGATTGCCCGCCTCGCCTCTTATCTGGTTGTGATCGCCCTGGCCGTGGCCGGGCTGATCCCCTCCGGTTGGATGCCGGGCGCCGGGCAGGACGGCAAGGTGCTTCTGGTGATCTGCACCGGCAGCGGCACGGTGGAAACCTGGGTCGCTCTGGAGGACGAAGGCGGACACGCCCCTACCGAACAGATGGAGGACCGCAGCTGCCCCTTTGCCACCCTTGGCGCGGTGGCGCTGCTGCCGGACAGCCTGCTTGATCTGAACCTTGACGCCCCGCTGACAGACCGCTGGTCGCGCGAGGCGTTCACCCATCATACCGCCGGCTTCCACTGGCGCTATGACGCCCGCGGCCCGCCCGCGCTCTCCTGACCTTCTGAACACTTCTGACATTTCCGCCGGCGCCCCGCGCGTCCGGCCCTGTTCCGGTATGGAGAGACCCAATGGCACCCAGCCAACCGCATCCCGCGGGCCAATCGCGCCCGCTTACCGATAAATTCTACTTTGCCGTCTGGCGCTGGCACTTCTACGCCGGCCTGTTCGTGATCCCCTTCCTGATCATGCTGGCAGTGACCGGCCTGATGATGATGTTCATTACCCAGTTCGATGGCCGCGACGGCGAGAAGATCCCCGTCACCCCAAGCCCCGCCGAGCTGAGCATCCCAGAGCAGGAGGCCGCCGTTCTGGCCGCCCAGCCCGGCACCATCGCCGAATGGATCGGCCCCAAGGCGCCGGACCTTGCCGCCGTGTTCCGGGTGAAAACCGAAGCGGGCCAGCGCCTGGTCGCCCTGAACCAGTATTCGGGCGAGGTGATCGAAGTCTGGGACCGCCGCGCCGGCTGGTATGACCTGGCCGACAACATCCACTCCACCCTGCTGATCGGCGACACCGGCGACCGGCTGATCGAGATCGCCGCCGGTTTGGGCCTCGTGCTGGTGCTGACCGGGCTGTACCTGTGGTGGCCCCGCGGCAACGCCGCCAGCGCCCTCGTCCCGAACTTCCGCGCCCGTGGCCGCGCCCTGTGGAAAAGCCTGCACGCCGTGACCGGCTTCTGGATGTCGGCGCTGCTGGTGGTGTTCCTGATCTCGGGCCTGTCCTGGACCGGCATCTGGGGCGGCCAGATGATGCAGGCGTGGTCCACCTTCCCGGCTGCGAAATGGGACAACGTGCCCCTGTCCGATGACATCCACGCCAGCATGAACCACGGCCACACAAACGACGTGCCCTGGGCGCTGGAGCAGACCCCGATGCCCGCCTCCGGCTCGGACGCAGGGATCACCGGCGTGACAGAGGGCGCGCCCGTGGACGCTGCCAGCCTGATTGCCCTGGGCCGTGCCTTGGGGATGGAGGGCCGCTTCCGCCTTGCCTACCCCGGCGGCGAAACCGGTGTCTGGACCCTCAACCGCGACAGCATGAGCGGCGACGGCGACAGCCCCTTCATCGACCGCACCGTGCATGTGGACCAGTACAGCGGCAGGATCCTGGCGGATGTGAAATACGAGGACTACTCCTGGGCCGGTAAGGCGATGGCAGTCAGCGTGCCGTTCCACATGGGCCTGATGGGCAGCTGGAGCTTCGTGCTGAACGTGGTGTTCTGCCTCGCGGTGATCTTTGTCTGCGTTTCCGGCCTGGTGATGTGGGTTAAGCGCCGCCCCGCCGGTGCCGCCCGTCTCGCCGCGCCGCCGGAACCGGCGGAGATGCCGTTCTCGAAGGGCGCTGCGCTGATTGCCGTGCTGGTCTCGCTGGCCTTCCCGCTGACCGGCCTGGCGCTGCTGGCGGTGCTGGCGTTTGACGTGCTGCTGCTCGGCAACCTGCCGGTGCTGAAGCGTGCTGTGAGCTGACAGAGCGCCGCCCGGCCTTCCAACCGGGCGGCATGCCCGTAATCAGACGTGCTGCGCGCCGTTCACCTCGATTTCGGTGCCGGAGATATAAGAGCTTTCCTTGGAGCACAGGAAGTAGATCGCCGCCGCTACCTCCTCCGGCTGGCCCAGCCGCTGCATCGGCAGCTTGGCGACGATCTTTTCGGTGCCGGGCGACAGGATCGAGGTCTCGACTTCCCCCGGCGCAATCGCATTCACGCGCACCCCCATCGGCCCGAAGTCATGCGCCATTTCCCGCGTCAGCGCCGCCAGCGCCGCCTTCGACGTGGCATAGGCGGCACCCGCGAACGGATGCACCCGGCTGCCCGCGATCGAGGTCACATTGACGACGGAGCCCTGCGCCGCCGCCAGCTCTTCCTTGAGGCCGCGGGCCAGCACCACCGAGGCAAAGAAGTTCACGTGAAACACCTTGCCCCAGTCCATCAGGTCGGTGTTGAGCGTATTGAGCCGCTCCCCCTCCGGCCCCTTGGGCGAGATGCCCGCATTGTTGACCAAGGCATCCAGCCGCCCGTCCAGCAGCTCCTGGATCTGGCCCACCGCGTTGATCGTGTCCGACGGGTCCGACAGGTCCAGCTGCACATGATTCTCCTGGCCGCCGCCCCAGGGGCATTCCTGCGGGAACGGCTGGCGCGAGCAGGTGATCACCCGCCAGCCCTCCGCGTTGAAGCGGCGCACGGTGGCATGGCCGATGCCGCGGCTGGCGCCGGTCAGCAGCAAAGTCTTCTGGCGCATGGCGCCCTCCTTGTGTGAGAATCTGGCCTGAGACTAGCACCCGCGCCGCGATCCGCAACGGGGTGCGCCAAACGCAACCCTTGGCAGCGGCGCCGGAACCCCGTAACACATCGGGGCCAAGGGATGATGCAGCAATGAAGAAACAAGATATGAACCGCGATTGGATTGCCACCGCCGAAACTCTCTCCAGCGCGCTGCCCTATTTCCAGCGCTTTGCCGGGGCCATTGTCGTCATCAAGCTGGGCGGCCACGCCATGGGCAGCGATGAGGCGATGGACACGTTCGCCCGCGACATCGTGCTGATGCGGCAGGTGGGCGTCAATCCGGTGATCGTGCATGGCGGCGGGCCGATGATCAACGCGATGCTGGAAAAGCTGCAGATCAAGTCGGAATTCGTGAACGGCAAGCGGGTCACCGACGCCGCCACCATGGAAGTGGTGGAGATGGTGCTGTCCGGCGTCGTCAACAAGCGCATCGTGCAGGCGATCAACCGCCAGGGCGGCCGCGCGGTGGGGCTGTCGGGCAAGGACGCGAACCTCATCATCTGCGATCAGGCCGATCCGGACCTGGGCTTTGTCGGCGCACCGGCCGAGATGGACCCCAAGGTGCTGTACGGCCTGTTTGAAAAGAACATGATCCCGGTCATCGCCCCGATCGGCGGCGGCCGCGACGGCGAGACCTACAACATCAACGGCGACACCGCCGCCGGCGCCATCGCCAAGGCACTGACCGCCGACCGGCTGCTGCTGCTGACCGATGTGGCGGGCGTCAAGAATGCCGATGGCGACGTGGTGACAGAGCTGAAGGCGGCGGATGTCGAGGAGATGACCGCCAGCGGCGTGATCGCGGGCGGCATGATCCCCAAGACCGAAACAGCGCTGGACGCGGTGCGGAACGGCGTGCGCGCCTGCACCATCGTCGACGGGCGGGTGCAGAACGCGGTGCTGCTGGAGCTTTACACCGACCACGGCGCGGGCTCGATGATCCGCGCCTGAGGCGTCTGCCGAAAGGGGACTTGGGGGGCGCTGCCCCTCTTGGCCCCCTGGGCCAATTCACCCCGGGATATTTTCAGCCAGATGAACAAGGGATCCGTGCTGCACGGCGCCCGATCTGTGCAACACAGTTGCTTTTTGCTGCCATATGCGCATCGCTGCATCTATGGAGCATGAAACCCTGATCCGCCTTGCGGCCTTCCTGGGGCTGTTTGCGCTGTTTGCGGCGGCAGAGGCCTGGGCGCCGCGGCGCGCCCGCAGCCTGCCGCGGCGGCGGCGCTGGCCCGCCAACCTGTCGATCTCCATCCTGAACACGCTGACCCTGCGGGCGCTGGCAGTTGGGCTGCCCCTGCTCGCCATCGGCGCGGCGCTGGATGCGGCAGAACATGGCTGGGGGCTGCTGAATGCGGTGCGCTGGCCCGGCTGGGTGGAGGGGCTGCTGGCGGTGCTGGTGCTGGATTTTGCGATCTGGCTGCAGCATCTGGTCACCCATAAGGTGCCGCTGTTGTGGCGGCTGCACCGGGTGCATCATGCCGACCGCGACATGGATGTGACCACCGCGGTCCGCTTTCACCCGGTGGAGATCGCGCTGTCGATGCTGCTGAAGATCGGGCTGGTCTATCTGCTGGGGCCCCCGGCCCTGGCGGTGGTGCTGTTCGAGATCCTGCTGAACGGCACCGCGCTATTCAACCATGCCAATCTGGCGCTGCCCCGCAGGGCGGACGCGCTGCTGCGGCTGCTGCTGGTGACGCCGGACATGCACCGGGTGCATCATTCCATCCGCCGCAGCGAGCATGACAGCAACTACGGCTTTGCCCTGTCGGTCTGGGACCGGATCTTTGGCACCTACACCGCGCAGCCCGGCCAGGGGCATGACGGCATGACTGTGGGGCTGCAGTGGCAGGACGGGCGGCCGGCCCGGCTGGGCTGGAGCCTGATGCTGCCGTTCCGCCGCCGCTGAGCCGGGCGGCAGGAAGACGCCGGCAGGCGGTTGCGCGGCGTTTTTGCGCTCCGGAAGGGGCTGCCGCGCTGCTAGGCTCGCCCCATGCCACCGGACCGGATGCCGCTTATGACCCTGACTGACCTGCCGGATGCCCCCGCCCGGGACACTCCGTTTTATACGCGGATCGAAGCGGCGGCCGCGCAGGCCGGGCTTGCGGTTTACGGCGCGCTGCATCCGCGGCGCCAGCCTGTCAAGGCGCTGGCGGGCGGCACCCTGGTGCTGCTGGGCACGGACAAGGCGTTCTGGCCGCGCTTTACCGCCAGCCCGGAATACAGCGACGGCAGGCCCGACCCGGTGGACCGCTGGTCGCAGCGGGTGATCGGATCGCTGGCAGAGACCCTGGGCGGCGGCGCCCATTACCCCTTTGGCGGGCCGCCCTATACGCCCTTCATCAACTGGGCGCTGGCCACGGGGCGGTTCTTCACATCGCCGTCACAGATGATGGTGCATGATCAGGCCGGACTGATGATTTCTTTGCGGGGGGCCCTTCATTTCAAACCGGAATTTGACATCCCCCCTCCCCCTTTGGCAGAGTCGCCCTGCCACAGCTGCCGCTCCCGTCCCTGCCTGACCGCCTGCCCGGCGGCGGCGCTGGCGGACGGGGGTCCCTACGATCTGGCGGCCTGCCATGACTATCTTGATACCAGCGCAGGCGCCGGCTGCATGACCGGCGGCTGCCTGGCCCGCCGCGCCTGCCCGCTAAGCCGCACCGCCGGCCGGGCGGCTGACCAAACCGCACATCACATGAGGCATTTTCACCCGCAATGACCTGCACCCTGATCCTGACCCGCCACGCCAAATCCGCCTGGGACACCAGTGTCCCCAGCGACCACGCCCGCCCGCTGAACAAACGGGGCCGCCGCTCCGCCCCGGTCATTGCCGACTGGCTGCGCGGCAACGGCTATCTGCCGGATCAGGTGATCTCCTCCTCATCCCGGCGCACCCGCGAAACCTATGAGCTGATGGAGCTGGGGGTGCCCGCGGCCTTTACCCAGCGGCTGTACCACGCCAATTCGGACATCCTGTTCAAGGTGCTGAGCCAGGCCGAGCATCCTCGCGTGATGCTGATCGCTCATAATCCCGGCATTGCCGCCTTTGCCCATTCCATCGTGGCCAACCCGCCGGACCATGCCCGCTTTGACGACTACCCGACCGGCGCCACCCTGGTGGCGGAGTTCGATATCGGCAGCTGGAAGGATCTGAGCTGGAGCAGCGGCAAGGCCATTGATTTCGCCGTCCCGCGGGAGCTGCTGGGCGAGTAACCCCGGCGCCTGCGTCATTCTGGCGCATCCCGCGCCGGAGGCCTCTGGCAGGGCAGCACGGGCGGACCTATATTTCCAGCCGGAAACACGCCCCCGCGAGGATTGGAGAAGACCCATGCACCGCCGTACCCTGCTGCTGGCCGCAGCCGCCCTGCCCTTCGCCGCCCTGCCGGGCTTTGCCGCGGAAGCGGAGACCACCATCCGCATCATGAAGTCGCCCACCTGCGGCTGCTGCACCGCCTGGGCCGACCGCCTGGCCGCCGCCGGTTTCACCACCGAGGTGCGCAACGTAGGGGACGAGGAGCTGTGGGCCATGAAAGAGCGGCTGGGCGTCGGCGGCGATCTGGCGTCCTGCCACACTGCGATGGCCGGGTCTTACGTGATCGAGGGCCATGTGCCCGCGGCGGACATCCAGCGGCTGCTGGTAGAACAACCGGCGGCTCTGGGGCTGACCGTGCCGGGAATGCCGATCGGCTCGCCGGGCATGGAGATGGGAGACGAGCGCGAGGCGTTCGATACCCTGCTGGTCCTCGCCGATGGCACCACCGAGGTCTTCGCGAGCCATTCCTGATCCGGGCAGCCGGAACGGAAAAAGGCCGGGCGCACTGCCCGGCCTTTCTGTTTTGCAGAGCGGGCGGTTCCGCCCGCCGCCGCTGGGGCCCTCAGTGGCCCAGGATCTGGCTGAGGAACAGCTTGGTGCGGTCGCTCTTCGGGTTGTTGAAGAACTCTTCCGGCTCGTTCTGTTCGACGATCTGGCCTGCGTCCATGAAGATCACCCGGTTCGCCACCTGACGGGCAAAGCCCATCTCGTGGGTCACGCACAGCATGGTCATGCCTTCCTCGGCCAGTTCGATCATGGTGTCCAGGACCTCCTTGATCATCTCCGGGTCGAGCGCCGATGTCGGTTCATCGAACAGCATGATGCGCGGCATCATGCACAGCGAGCGCGCAATCGCCACACGCTGCTGCTGGCCGCCCGACAGCTGGCCAGGGTACTTGTCGGCCTGCTCCGGGATCTTGACCTTCTCCAGGAAGTGCATCGCCCGCTCCTCGGCCTCTTTCTTGGGCGTCTTGCGGACCCAGATCGGCGCCAGGGTGCAGTTCTCCAGGATGGTCAGATGCGGGAACAGGTTGAAGTGCTGGAACACCATCCCGACCTCGGACCGGATCTTGTCGATGTTCTTGAGGTCGTTGGACAGCTCGGTGCCGTCCACCACGATCCTGCCCTGCTGGTGCTCTTCCAGCGCGTTCAGGCAGCGGATCAGGGTGGATTTGCCGGAGCCCGACGGGCCCGCGATCACGATCCGCTCGCCCTGGTTGACGGTCAGATTGATGTCGCGCAGCACGTGGAAGGACCCGTACCACTTGTTCATGTTGGAGATTTCAATGGCGACCTCGTCGCTCACCTGCATCTTGGAGCGGTCGATTTCGCGGTCGGACATAAGTTCAGACATGTGTTGAACTCCTTAACGGTGGTCGGTGGCGAGACGGCGCTCAAGCCACTGTGAGTATTGAGAAATGCCGTAGCAGACGACGAAGAACAGAAGCGCGGCAAAGCCCAGAAGCTCCCAGTAGACCCCGTTCCACTCGGTGGAGGCGAGGATCGGGCCGCGGATCATGCCCACCAGGTCGAACATCGAGATGACCGAGACCAGGGTGGTGTCCTTGAACAGGCCGACGGCCACGTTCACGATGCCCGGGATGGAGATCTTCAGCGCCTGCGGCAGGATGATCAGCCGCATTGCCTGCGCATAATCCAGGCCCAGGCTGTCGGCCGCTTCATACTGCCCCTTCGGAAGCGCGGCGAGACCGCCGCGGATCACCTCGGCGATATAGGCCGCCGAGAACATGGTGATCATGATCACCACGCGCAGGAACAGGTCCACCGTGCTTTCCGGCGGGAAGAAGTAGGCCAGCATCACCGACGCCACGAACAGCAGGGTGATCAGCGGCACGCCGCGCACGAACTCGATGAAGATCACGCACATCCACTTGATCAGCGGCATGTCCGACTGGCGGCCCAGCGCCAGCGCGATGCCCAGGGGCAGCGACAGCGACACGCAGGTCACGCCCAGCATCAGGTTCAGCATGAAGCCGCCCAGATCGCGCGAAGGCACCGGGGCGAGCCAGGCGTTTTCCGACGCCCCTTCGGGGATCAGCAGCCCGCCCAGGATCCAGACCGCAAACGCCGCTGCGATTGCGCCGAAGAAGGCGATCGCAAAGCTGCTCTTGCTGAAGGTCTGGAACACGGCCGCAGCCGCCGCAAAGCCCAGCAGCGCCACCACCGGCACCATCAGCGTGCCGCCCCAGATCAGCCAGAAGGCCAGGAACGGGTAGATGGCAGTGAAGATCAGCAGCTTGCGCGGCAGATCGAAGAACAGCACCGGCGCGGCTGCAAACAGCAGCAGAACCAGGGCCAGGTTCGGACGCCAATAGGCATCAGAGGGATATTTGAAACCGTACAGAAGCTGGTTCCAGCGCTCGGTCAGCACCGAGAAACAGGCCCCGGTCTTGCCCTGCAGCACTTCGCGGCATTCGGCCAGCGAGTTGGTGGTCCAAACCCCGTTCAAAATCCACGGCAGCGTGTTTTGCAGCACCAGGAAAATCACCGCCAGCGCCGCGATGGTCAGCGCGGAGTTCGCGGCGTTGGAGAACAGGTTCTCGCGCAGCCATTTCACCACACCGGTTTCCGACGCCGGCGGCGGGGCCGGCGGGATCTGGGTTTCGCGGACAAAGGCGACGGTTTGTGCGTGTGTATCGCTCATGTCTCAGCGCTCCTTCAGCTTCACAGATGCGTTGTAGACGTTCATCACCATCGAGATCACCAGCGAGGCGGTCAGGTAGAACAGCATCAGGAGCAGCACGCACTCGATGGCACGGCCGGTCTGGTTCAGGGTGATGCCGCCAAGGGTTGCGGTGATATCCGCATAGCCCACGGCGATGGCGAGCGAGGAGTTCTTGGTGATGTTGAGGAACTGCGAGATCAGCGGCGGGATGATCACCCGCAGCGCCTGCGGCAGAACCACCAGGTTCATCACCCGGCGCGGGCGCAGGCCCAGCGCCGCCGCGGCTTCGGTCTGGCCCTTGGACACCGCCTGGATGCCGGCCCGGACGTTTTCCGCGATAAAGGCGCCGGTGTAGATCGACAGCGCAAACCACAGCGCGATCAGCGGGCCGCCGACCTTGATCCCGCCAGTGAAGTTAAAGCCCTTCAGCTCAGGATATTCCCAGGTCAGCCCCATGATCATGGTCAGCGCCAGGAACGGCACCAGCCAGGCTGCGAGGACCGGCAGCAGGGTCTTGGGGCGGACACCGGTGGCTTCCTGCTTGCGGCTGGCCCAGACGTTGATCTGATGCACCACGCCCCAGGACAGGGCAAACCCGGCCAGGATCAGCAGCCAGTTCATCGCGGTGCTCTCAAAGATCCCGTTCTGGAACCAGGGCAACGGCGTGTAGATCCCGCGGTTGGTGAAGGCAAAGGCGTCAAACAGCATACTTGCCGACGGATCGTCGCCGCGGAACTCCCGCGGCCCCGGCAGCACCGCCGTCATGATGGTGAAGATGATGATGATCCAGATCAGCACCGGAATGTTGCGGAAGATCTCCACGTAGACCGCCATCAGCTTGGAGACGAGCCAGTTGTTGGAGAGCCTCAGAACCCCTGCGACCACCCCGAAGACGGTGGCGGTGATACAGGCCAGGAAGGCCACCAGCAGGGTGTTCAGCACACCGACCAGCGCCGCGCGGGCGTGGCTGGACTGGCTGTCGTATTCAACCAGGCGCTGGTTGATGTCGTACCCGGCCGAGTCGCCAAGGAAGGAGTAGGAAATATTGAGCCCCGCAGCCCGCAGGTTCTGGATCAGGTTATTGCCCAGATACCAGATGCACAGGGCCAGAACGATCGCCGCAATCACCTGAAACGTCAGGGAACGGTAGCGGGTATCGTTAATGAGCATAGACAGCCGAAAACCTTCGTTCGGCGGGTCAGTAAGCGTTGACATGTATTGTGATCCCCTGGCTCCGGTTCTTTGTCCTGGCGGCGTTTGTCGCCGCTCCGCAGCGGACCGGAGCTTTTTTCTGATAGGAAAAGGGCGCAGGAATGTCCTGCGCCCCTCCCGGTGGTATGTTTAGCGGAACGGCGGAGCGTACAGCAGGCCGCCTTCGGTCCACTGTGCGTTCAGGCCGCGGGCCAGGCCGACCGGGGTGTCTTCGCCGATGTTCTTGGCAAAGATCTCACCGTAGTTGCCGCCGGCGGCAACAGCCTTTTGCGCCCAGTCAGCTTCCAGGCCCAGCATCTCGCCCAGGGTGCCTTCGCTGCCCAGCAGGCGGTTGATTTCCGGGTTGTCGGTGCCGGCTGCCATTTCGCTGATGTTGGCCGAGGTGATGCCCAGCTCTTCAGCCGCGATCAGCGCCATCAGGCTCCAGCGGACAACGTCGCCCCATTCGTGGTCGCCATGGCGGACCAGCGGGCCGAGCGGCTCTTTGGAGATGATTTCCGGCAGGATCACGTGACCCGACGGATCGTCGAAGGTGGCGCGGGTTGCGGCCAGGCCGGAGGCGTCGGTGGTGTAGACGTCGCAGGACCCAGCCAGGTACTGCTGCTGCGCTTCGGCGTTGGTTTCGATCGGAACCGGCTCATAGCTGATGTTGTTGGAGCGGAAGAAGTCCGCCAGGTTCAGCTCGGTGGTGGTGCCGGTCTGGATGCAGACAGTGGCGCCGTCCAGTTCCTTGGCCGAGGACACGCCCAGCTCTTTCGGGACCATGAAGCCCTGGCCGTCATAATAGTTCACGCCCACGAATTCGAACTTCAGGTCGACATCGCGCGAGAAGGTCCAGGTGGTGTTGCGCGCCAGCAGGTCGATCTCGCCGGAGGCCAGCGCGGTGAAACGGGTCTTGCCGGTGGTCGGCACGAATTCAACAGCGGTCGAGTCGCCCAGCACGGCTGCAGCCACAGCCCGGCACACGGCAACGTCAAAACCTTCCCATTCGCCATTCGCATTCGGGGCCGCAAATCCGACCAGGCCGGTGGTGACGCCGCAGTTCAGCTTGCCGCGGGCTTTCACGTCATCCAGCGTGCCGGCAGCAGCTGCGCCAGCCGCCAGACCGGCAACGGTCAGAGCGCCCAAAAATACGGTTTTTTTCATTTTTACCTCTTCCTGATAGTCCGCCTGTGCGGCGGTTCTTATTACCCGGCGATCCCCCGCCGGAAATGAGACCGAAGAAGGGTTTACCCCTTTTTCGCGCCTGAGTGTGGGCGCATTCATCAACAAACGTCAAGGCCGCTATCAGGAAATTCGATGGGCGGGATGCGCACAAATGCACCGGGAGTAAACATTTTTACTCCACGCGGCCCGAATTGGTAATTTTCTGCTCTCAGGAAAAATCGAAGAAGCGTTTGGCGTGCAGAAATTCCTGCCGTTTGACGGCGGCGGCGGCGGCGGCCTCCTCGTCCGCGCCCCATTGCTCTTCCTGCCAGCGCTCGTCCAGCCGCGACAGCAGCCAGATCTCATCGGCGCGGCGCCAGCCATGCGCGGCGGCAAAGCCCAGGATCAAAGAGCCGGAAATCCCTACCAAATCGTGGAACGCCGCCAGCTGGAACGGCGTCATCGCCCGGACCCTTTCCGCCAGCACCGCCAGCGCCGCGGTCTCCTGCGGCTGATGCAGCACGCCCATGCGGGGCTGCAGCCGCGCGCCCAGCGTCTCTGCCGCCCAGTCCAGCGCCGGATCCCATTCCTGCGCCTGCCGCAGCGTCAGCTCAACCGGCGCGTCCGCGCGGTAGCACAGCAGATCGCTGTCGCCGTATTCGGCCAGCATGGCGGCCACTTCGCTGTGCTGATGTGTCACCTTGTCAATTGCGGCGTTCGCCGACCGGGTGCAGGGCATCGCCAGCGGGTCGACTGACTCGGTCTGCGCGTCCCACTCGGCGGCGATGGCCGCGGCCATGTCCCGCGTCGGCAGCATCAGCGGCGCCTTGGCGGGCGTCTTGACCCGGCGGCCGTCCAGTTCCACCGCAAACCCGCCGCCGGTCTCCGCCACCGAGACCTCTTTCCAGAACCGTTTCTGTGCCCAGCCGCTCATCTCTTAGCCTCTCCAGATCTCTGCCAGCAGCGGGCGCAGCTCCGCGAAATCGCGGATCAGGTAATCGGCGCCCAATGTCTCTGCCGGATGATAGCCCCAGGGCACGGCGATGGTGGTGACCCCCGCTGCGCGCCCCATTTCAATGTCAAACCGCGTGTCGCCGATCATCACGGTGCTGCCGCGCTCCACCCCGGTCTCCGCCATCGCCGCCAGGATCATCGAGGGATGCGGTTTCGAGGGATGGTGATCCGCCACCTGCCGGGTCACGAAACAGGTCAGCCCATGCGCCGCGATCAGCGCGTCAACGCCGCGCTGGGATTTGCCGGTGGCAACCCCCAGCAGGTATTCCGGCACCTCGTTCAGCTCCGCCAGCATCTCCAGCGTGCCGGGGTAGAGCGGCGAATGCGCTGCCCCTGCCGCCTCGCGCGCCAGCATGTAGGAAGACTTGTAGCCCTCCACCAGCGCTTCAACGGTGGCGGCATCCTCAGCCGGCGCCAGCTCCCGCATCGCCAGCGGCAGCGACAGGCCCACAATCGACAGGATCGCCTCGCGCGGCGGCACCGTCAGGCCCACACCCTCGAACGCCTCCGCCATCGCGCCGGTGATCGCGCCTTGGCTGTCCGCCAGGGTGCCATCGACATCAAACAGGATCAGCCGCAGCGGTGCGCTCACTTCAGGTCCTCAAACGGATCGTCCGCCGCCAGGTCCTCGCTCCAGCCGAAGGTCTCCCAGCTTTCCTTCATATGCTCCGGCAGCGGTGCCACCACCGAAACCGGCTTGCGCGTCACCGGGTGCTCAAATACCATCCGGCGCGCGTGCAGATGCAGCTTCTTGGAGATCACTCCGCCGATCTGCGCACCCCAGCCGTCGCCCAGGTTCTCCTGCCCCGAGCCGCCGTATTTGCCGTCACCGGCAATAGGATGGCCCATGCCCGACATATGCGCCCGCAGCTGGTGGGTGCGCCCGGTGATCGGCTCCATCGCCACCCAGGCGGCGCGGCTGGCCACACGGTACAGCGTGGCATACAGCGTATGCGCCCGCTTGGCGCCCGGCGTGTCGTCGATGTCGCGCGGATGCACGTTGATCATCTTCTCGCCTTCGCCGGACTTGCCGTGGCCCGGCGCCTTCACCAGCCCGTTCTTGATCTCGCCCAGATAGGGCGTCGGCACGCCAGCCACCAAGGCCCAGTAAATCTTGCGGGTGTTCTTGTGGCGGAAGGCGGCGGTCAGCGCCTGCGCCGCCTTGCGGTTGCGCGCCAGCACCAGCACGCCGGAGGTGTCCTTGTCGATCCGGTGCACCAGCTTGGGCTTTTCCTCCAGCCCGAACTTCAACGCCTCGGCCAGCCCGTCCACATGCTTTGTGGTACCGGAACCGCCCTGCACCGCCAGCCCTGCGGGCTTGTTCAGCACGATCACATCATCGTCGCGGTAGATGACGCAGGACTGGATCATTTTGGCATCCGCATCCGAGATTTTCATCGCGCGCGGCTCGGCCGGTTTCAGGTCGCTGTCCGCCAGCGGCGGCACCCGCACCACCTGCCCCGCCTCGACGCGGCTGCTGGCCTTCACCCGTGCGCCATCCAGCCGCAGCTCGCCCTTGCGGCACATCTTCTCGATGCGGCCCTGGTTCACATGCGGAAACAGCCGCCGCAGCCAGCGGTCGATGCGCTGGCCGCCATCGTCTTCGCTGACGGTAATCATCTGAACGCCGCTCATGCGAACACTCCCCTTGCGGCCATCAGGCCGAGAAACAGACCGCCGACCGACAGGCCCACGGACAAAACTACATAGAGCGCCGCCTGCCCGAAGGCGCCGCGCTCGATCAGGTTGGCGGTCTCCAGCGAGAACGCCGAGAAGGTGGTGAACCCGCCCAGAAGCCCGGTCATCACCAACGGGCTCAGATGGGTCAGCCCGCGCATCGCGGCGGCCACCACAAACACCCCCATCAGGAAGGAGCCGATCACGTTCACGGTGATCACCGCCACCGGGAAATCGTGATGCCCCAGCAGGCGGATGATGCCCAGCCCGGCCAGATAACGGCATACCGCCCCGATTGCGCCGCCGACCGCGACCATGGAAACCGAAAAAATCATCCCAGTCCTGTCGCCGGCGCAGGCAGGGATGTCAAGTTTTGCCCGTGTTGCAAGGGCTGCAGAGCTGCCACTGCAACGCCCGCCCTTTCATCTTTCCCGAAATACGCCCGCCGGAGGCAGCGGCTTTCCCCGGGGAAAGCCGCCTTATTTGTTCCGCTTCAGCCTGAGATTCGCGAAATAGTCATTCCGCCGTTTCAGCTCACGCTCGAACCCCCGCTCCACCGGCTGATACAGCACCGGGCGCTTCACCCCGTCGGGGAAGTAATTCTGGCCGGAGAACCCGTCCTCCGCGTCGTGGTCATAGGCATAGCCCTCGCCATAGCCCTGCTCCGCCATCAGCTTGGTCGGCGCGTTCAGGATGTGCTTGGGCGGCGGCGCGCTGCCGGTCTGCTTGGCCAGCCGCCGGGCCGCCTTGATGCCCACGTAAACCGCGTTGGATTTCGGCGCCAGCGCCAGGTAGACCGCGGCATTCGCGAGCGCCAGCTCGCCCTCCGGGCTGCCAAGGCGCTCATAGGTCTGCCAGGCATTGAGGCAGACGGTATTGGCCTGCGGGTCGGCCATGCCGATGTCCTCGGTCGACATCATCGTCAGCCGCCGGGCCAGAAACCGCGGATCCTCACCGCCCTCCAGCATCCGCCCCAGCCAGTAAAGCGCGGCATCCGGATCGGAGCCGCGGATGGACTTATGCAAGGCGGAGATCAGGTTGTAATGCTCGTCGCCGGACTTGTCGAACTTGGCCGCCCGGCGCATCAGCCGGTTTGACAGCGCCTCGCGCCCCAAGGGTGCCTCCACCTTCCACGCGGCCACTTGCTCGATGAGGTTCAGCAGCGCCCGGCCGTCGCCATCGGCCATCTCGTGCAGCGCATCGCGGGCATCGCCCGACAGCGGCAGGGCGCGGCCCAGCTCCTTCTCGGCGCGCTGGGTCAGGCGCTCCAGATCACCCAGCGACAGCCGCTCCAGCACCAGCACCTGGCTGCGGCTGAGCACAGCGGCATTGAGTTCAAACGAGGGGTTTTCCGTCGTCGCCCCAACCAAGAGGATGGTGCCATCCTCCATATGCGGCAGGAAGCCGTCCTGCTGGGCCTTGTTGAAGCGGTGGATCTCATCCACGAACAACAGCGTGCCCTGCCCGTTCTGGCGGCGGATCTTTGCGGCCTCGAACACCTTCCTGAGTTCCGGAACGCCGGTGAAGATCGCCGAGATCTGCACGAAATGCAGGTCGGTTTCCTTGGCCAGCAGCCGCGCGATGGTGGTCTTGCCCACCCCCGGCGGCCCCCAGAAGATCAGCGACGACAGCGAGCCGGAGGCCAGCATCACCCCCAAGGGCGCTTCTGGCCCCAGCACCTGTTCCTGGCCGATCACCTCACTCAGCGACTGCGGCCGCAGCCGGTCGGCCAGCGGCCGGTTCGGCGCGGGCTGCTGCGCAGCGGCGTCCGCGGACGCGGGGCTGCCGAACAGATCCGCCATCAGAGCCGGAACCTCAGCGCCATGCGGCGGCCGTGCCGGTTCAGGTCCAGCTGGATCCAGCGGCCGCTGCCTGCAAGAATTGCATAAACGTCATCGGTGCTGGCCACTGCCTGGCCATTCACTGCCAGCAGCTGGTCGCCCGCCTGCACGCCGCCGCGCCCGGCATAGGGGCCGGGGTCGGTGACCACCACGCCCTCCGCCGACAGGGGCAGGCCGAGGCGGGCGATCACCTGGGGATTGACCCGCGCCACGGTCAGCCCGGGCAGCGCGGTTTTCTCATCCAGCTGCACCGGGTTGGCGGGCGGCTGGTCGGGCGCCACGATCATCGGCACCTCGATCTCCTCCCGTTCGCCGCCGCGCAGGCGGGTGATGACGGACATATCGCCAAGCCCCGCCACCGACATGCGGAACACCATTTCCGAGGGCGAATTCACCACCTCGCCGTCCACATGGGTGATCACGTCGCCCGCCCGGAACCCCGCCTTGGCAAAGGGGCTTTCGGCGTGCAGATCCGAAACCACCATGCCCTCCGGCAGGTCCATCCCGAGAGAGGCCGCCAGATCCGCATCCACCGGCTGGCCCGCCATGCCCGCCCAGGGGCGCTGAAACTCTTCCGCGCCGCTGCGGGCCTGCGCGACGAATTCCTTCACCAGGTTGGCAGGAATCGCAAAGCCAATGCCGTTGGAGCCGCCGGAGCGGGACAGGATGCGGGTGTTAATGCCAATGAGGTCGCCATTGACGTCGATCAGCGCGCCGCCGGAGTTGCCCGGATTGATCGGGGCGTCGGTCTGGATGTAATAGCCAAAGCCATCGCCCGCCCCCATGCCGGTGCGCGCCAGCCCCGAGATGATGCCGCTGCTGACGGTCTGCCCCACCCCGAACGGGTTGCCGATCGCCAGCGCCAGCTCGCCCACCTGCACCTCATCACTGTTGCGCAGGTCCAGATGCGGCAGGCCTTCGGCCTCTTCCAGCTGCAGGATCGCCAGGTCGCTGGCCTTGTCGCCCAGGATCACCCGCGCATTGTATTCGCGCCGGTCTGCGGTCACCACGCGGATTTCGGTGGCGCTGCCGACGACATGGTAATTGGAGACCACGATGCCGTCCGCCGACAGGATCACCCCGGAGCCGAGCGAGTTTTCCACCCGCGGCTGCGGCTCGGCAAAGCCGCGGAAGAAATCATCGAAGAACGGATCGTTCATGAACGGCGAGCGGCGGCGCTGCTGCACCTGGCGCACCACCTTGGCGTAAATATTCACCACCGCCGGCGCCGCCTCCTTGACCAGCGGCGCAAACCCCAGCGCGATCTCCGCCTGGCTTTGCGGCACTCGGGTCTCAGCGGCGGCAGGCAGGGCAAGAACGATGGCAAGGGCAGTGAGCGCGGGACGGATCATGTGGACTCCAGCAAGTGTTGCCCGAAGGATATGCGGAGTGCGCGCGCGGATTGCAAGGCGGCAGGCGGCCCGGGCCGCACCGCGGCGGAGGGGCGCTGCCCCGCAGGCCAGAGGAAAGAGGGGCGCTGCCCCTCTTGGCCTCACGGCCAATTCACCCCGGGATATTTGGGGCCAGATGAAGCAAGCGGCCGAAAACGGCTCCGGCCCTTCATCTTTCCCGAAATACTCCCCGCCGGAGGCACGCGCCGCAAGGCGCGTCCCCCCTTTTAACGGCCTCAGGCCTCGGCCAGCTCCCGCTGCGCGGCCACCGTGCGGCGCTTGGCGACCGCTGCGGCCAGATGCTCCAGCTCGGCCACGGTGTCCTCCCAGCCCAGGCAGCCGTCGGTGATGGACTGGCCGTAGGTCAGCTCTCCCTTGCCCAGGTCCTGGCGGCCCGCCACCAGGTGGCTTTCGACCATCACGCCGGTGATGCGGCTGTCGCCCGCGGCGATCTGGGCCGCCACATCGCGCAGCACGGCGGGCTGGCGCATCGGGTCCTTGCCGCTGTTGGCGTGGCTGGCGTCAATCATCACATGGCCGCGGATGCCGTCCTTCTCCGCCAGATTGCAGGCCGCATCGACCGAGGCCGCGTCATAATTGGTGCCGCCGCCGCCGCGCAGGATCAGATGGCCGTCGGGGTTGCCGCTGGTCGCGGCGATCGCCGCCCGCCCCGATTTCGCCAGCGCCATGAAATGATGCGGATGGGCCGCCGAGCGCACCGCGTCCACCGCGATCTGCACATTGCCGCGGGTGCCGTTCTTGAAGCCGACCGGGCAGCTGAGGCCGGAGGCCATCTCGCGGTGGATCTGGCTTTCGGTGGTGCGGGCGCCGATGGCGGCCCAGGCGACCAGATCGGAGATGTACTGCGGCACCGCGGTATCCAGGAACTCGGTCCCGACCGGCAGGCCCAGGGCGTTAATGTCCAGGCACAGGCGGCGCGCCAGCCCCAGCCCCTCGTTGATGCGGAAGGAGCCGTCGAGGCCGGGGTCGTTGATCAGCCCTTTCCAGCCGCTGATGGTGCGGGGCTTCTCGAAGTAGACCCGCATCACGATTTCCAGCTCGCCGGCCAGCCGTTCGCGCAGCGGCGCCAGGCGGCGGGCATAATCCATCGCCGCCTTGGGGTCATGCACCGAGCAGGGGCCGACGATGGCGATCACCCGGTCGCCGCGGCCGTGCAGCACGTCCTGGATCGCAGTGCGGCTGGCCAGCACAGTATCGGTCACCGCTGCCGTTGAAGGCAGCTGCGCGGCGAGGTCTTCGGGCGAGATCAGTTCCTGCATTCCGGTGATGCGGAGGTTTTCGGTCTGGGGCGTCATGGGTTTGTTTCCTTGGCGGGGGCCCTGGGCGCTGCGGCGGATACAAAAAAACCGCCTGCGGGCTGCGGGCGGTTGGTGGTATCCTGGTGCGTTCCGATCCTGGTTTTCAGAATGCGCTGACCCCTCCGTCCGCCGTGTGGCGCGGATAAAAGAAATACCAGAATGCGGCGTAAGTGCGGGTCATGGGCCGGACGCTAGCGGAGATTCGCCCCCCTGTCACCCCGGAAAATGGCAACAGGCCCTCCGCGCGGGAGGGCCTGCTTTGCCGGCTGGGGCGGGTCAGAAATCCTGCCACAGATCGCGGGCGGCATTGCCCTCTGCCGCGGGCATGGCTGCGGCGGGCAGCGGGCTGGCCTCGATCTCCCAGTCATCGCCGCCGTGGGCAGACGGCGCCGGCGCCGCCGGGGCGGCAGGCGCGGCGGCGCTGCCGTCCACCTGGAAGCGCGCCACCAGCTCGGCCAGCTTGATCGCATCGGTGTTCAGCATGTGGCCTGCGGCGGTGGCCTGCTCGACCATCGCCGCGTTCTGCTGGGTCACCTGGTCCAGCTGGGTCACACCGGTGTTGATCTCATGCAGGCCGGTGGATTGCTCCGCTGCGCCCTCGGCGATCTCCGACACCAGCTGCGAGATATGGCTGACCCGGCCGGCGATAGACTGCAGCGCCTGGCCGGCGCGGCCGACCAGATCCACGCCTTCCGCCACCTGGCGCGAGCTGTCGCCAATCAGCGCCTTGATTTCCATCGCCGCATCCGAGGAGCGCTGCGCCAGGGCGCGCACCTCGCTGGCGACGACCGCAAAGCCGCGGCCCGCCTCGCCCGCGCGGGCGGCCTCGACGCCGGCATTCAGCGCCAGCAGGTTGGTCTGGAAGGCGATGTCGTCGATCACCGAGATGATCTGCGAGATCTTGTTGGAGCTGTCCTCGATGCCGCTCATCGCGGTCACCGCGTCCTGCACCACCTCGCCGCTGCTTTCGGCCTCCTGGCGGGCCTCCCGCACCGTGGTCTCGACGTTGCGCGCCCCTTCCGCTGCCGAGCGCACGCTGGCGGTCAGCTCGTCGATGGCGGCGGCGGTCTCCTCCAGCGTCGCGGCCTGGCTTTCGGTGCGGTGCGACAGGTCGTCGGAGGCCTGGCTGATCTCGGCGGCACCATTGCGGATGCTGGCCGAGGCGCCGATCACCTCCTGCACGGTGGCGGTGAGGTTGTCGATGGAGCCGTTGAAGTCCGCCCGCAGCTGCTCGTACTCCTCCGGGAAGGAGTCTTCGATGCGGATGGTCAGATCGCCGTGCGACAGCCGGGACAGGCGCTCGCTCAGCTCCTGCACCACGCCGGCCAGCTCCGCGTCCTTGCTTTGCGCCTTCTGCTGTTCGGCTTCCTGCATCCGCACCAGCTCGTCGCGGAACTTCTCCAGCGCGCGGGCCATGTCGCCGACTTCGTCGCCGCGCTCCTGGCCGTGGATCTCCACTGCATTGTTGCCTTCGGCCAGTCCGCGCATCGACACCACGATGCGGCGGATGCCGGACGCGATGCCGGAGCTGGTGACCAGCGCCATCACCGCGCCGATCAGAATCGCCGCGCCGATGGCTGCGGGAATCATGATCCGGGTTTGTGCTGCGATCTCGTCGCTGGCGGCGCGGCGGGCGGCCATGGTCTCAGCGCCGCGGGCCTGCAGCGAGGCCAGGGTTTCGCGGAAGCGGTCGAAATACGCCTTGCCCTGCCCTTCGGCAACCCGGTCGGCCATGTCGTCCATGGTGGCGGCGCTGCCGATGACCCGGCGCAGCTGCAGCATCGGTACCACCACGTCATTGCGCCAGTTGCCGATGATCTCTGCCACCGCATTCAGGCGGTTGGTCTGCATCAGCTTGTCGGTGAAGGCCAACCGCAGGTCTGCCAGGATCTCGTTGAAGCGCTCGTTGCCTTCCATATAGGGGTCCAGAAACGCCCGGTCGCCCGCCAGCAGGAAGCCGCGCACGCCGGTTTCCATGTCGACGGCGGCGGCCAGCAGGTCCTTGGCGGTGCTGATCACCTCATGGGCCTTTTCCACCTCTTCCAGCGAGGCGCTCAGATAGTCCGGATCGGCGATCCCGGCATTGACCAGCGAGGAGAAGATGTTGCGGCGGTTGGCAAGCTCCACCTCCTCGTCCGCGATGATCTTGCCGACTTCGGCGCGGAACTCATCAAACAGGACCCGGCCCTTGGACTTCTTCACCGCGTCCGCCATGTCGTTCATGCTCATGGCGTCGCCGATTTCGCGGCGCAGGTCGATGGCGCCAGCGGCCACGTTCTCCTGCCAGCCGGCCAGGATCTGTTCCGCCTCCTGCAGGTCCGCCAGCATTTGGGGATCGTCCGCCGCCAGAGCCTTGAGCGCCGTCAGCGCCTCTGCCAGATCGGCCTGGCCTGCCTCATAGGGCACCAGAAACTCTTCCCGCCCGGCCAGCAGGTAGCCGCGCAGCCCGGCTTCCATGTCCAGCGCCGCCACAGCCAGCGCTTGCGACTCGCTCAGGATCCGGCCGGTATGATCGACCGCCTTGGAGGTCTTCTCCATACGGCCCAGGTCCAGAACTGCCATCACGCCGACGCCAAGCACCAGCAGCAGCGGAAACAGGGCCACCGAAACGATTTTTGTCTTCGTACTGAGGTTTGCCAGGGAAAACCGCCTGGCTGCGGGAAGGTTCTTCTTTTTCATCACGACCGATCCGGAACTAAAGGGATACGGCAGTGAAATCAGAATAAAATTACGATTCTCTTTCGCACAAAAAGTGAATCCAAAACATCCGCAGATTGTCGTCGCGTCACGAAAAACCCCCGCTCCGGGGGAGCGGGGGCCAGACAGTCAAACCCGAAAGGGTCAGCGCGTCTTATTCTTCAGCTTCGGCGGCTGCTTCTTCTGCTGCCAGGCGGGCCTTGTCGGCGGCGCCTTTGGCGGAAACGTCGCGGTCGACGAACTCGATGATCGCCATCGGAGCCATGTCGCCATAGCGGAAGCCGGCCTTCAGGACACGGACATAGCCGCCCTGACGGTCCTTGTAGCGCGGGCCCAGAACCTCGAACAGTTTCGCGACGTCCTTGTCCTCTTTCAGCTTGGAAGCTGCCTGACGGCGGGCGTGCAGATCGCCGCGCTTCGCCAGAGTGATCAGTTTTTCAACGATCGGGCGCAGTTCTTTTGCTTTGGGCAGGGTGGTCTTGATCTGCTCGTGCTCGATCAGCGAGCCGGCCATGTTGGAGAACAGGGCCTTGCGGTGCTCATGAGTACGGTTCAGGCGGCGGTAACCACGTGCGTGACGCATTTTTCAGTTCCTTGTCTTGCGTTTTGCTTTGTCAGGCGGCTGATGCGTGTCAGCTGCTCTCCTTGGGGCAGGTGCCCGATTGTCCCCGGCCAAACCCGGGAATGTATCGGGGAGGACCTTGGCCCTCCCCTCAAAGACATGCCTTAGAAGCTGTCTTCGAACTTTTTGGCCAGATCTTCGATGTTGTCCGGCGGCCAGTCCTCGACGTCCATGCCAAGGTGCAGGCCCATGCCCGACAGCACTTCCTTGATCTCGTTCAGCGACTTGCGGCCGAAGTTCGGGGTGCGCAGCATCTCCGCTTCGGTCTTCTGGATCAGGTCGCCGATATAGACGATGTTGTCGTTCTTCAGGCAGTTTGCCGAACGCACAGACAGTTCCAGCTCGTCCACCTTCTTCAGCAGAAGCGGGTTGAACTCGAGACCATCGTCCTCGTCCTGGCGGCCAGCCGATTCCGGCTCGTCGAAGTTGACGAAGATGCCCAGCTGGTCCTGCAGGATGCGGGCAGCAAAGGCCACGGCGTCATCGGGGGTGATGGAGCCGTCGGTTTCCACCTTCATGGTCAGCTTGTCATAGTCCAGCACCTGGCCCTCACGGGTCGGCTGAACGTCATAGGAGACCTTCTTGACCGGCGAGTAGATCGCGTCGATCGGGATCAGGCCGATCGGTGCGTCTTCCGGCTTGTTCTTGTCTGCCGAGACATAGCCCTTGCCGGTGTTCACGGTCAGTTCCATGAACAGGTCGGCGCCGTCGTCCAGGTGGCAGATCACGTGATCGCGGTTCAGAACCTCGATGCCGGAGGTCTCAGCAATGTCGCCTGCGGTAACGACTGCCGGGCCCTTGGCATTGATCGACAGGCGCTTGGGGCCTTCGACTTCCATGCGCAGGGAGACCTGCTTGAGGTTCAGGATGATGTCGGTGACGTCTTCACGCACACCTGCGACGCTGGAAAACTCGTGCAGCACGTTGTCGATCTGCACGCTGGTGATGGCGGCGCCTTGCAGCGAGCTCATCAGCACGCGGCGCAGCGCGTTGCCCAGGGTCAGGCCGAAACCGCGTTCCAGCGGCTCTGCAACAACGGTTGCCTGGCGTGCAGGATCGTTGCCCGGCTTCACTTCCAGCTGTGCCGGCTTGATCAGCTCTGCCCAGTTCTTGTGGATCATGCGTTCCCTCCATTCCTGTCCTTGCCCCATGTCCGGAAGGCCAAGGACGCCCGAGGTTTAAATGACGCACTGGGGCCCTGCGAATCAAGCGGGGCCCCAGCAAAAAATGCGGATTAGACGCGGCGGCGCTTCGGCGGGCGGCAGCCATTGTGTGCGATCGGGGTCACATCACGGATCGAGGTGATGTTGAAACCGACAGCGGCCAGCGCGCGCAGCGCAGATTCACGGCCCGAACCGGGGCCCTGAACTTCGACTTCCAGGGTCTTCACACCGTGTTCCTGTGCCTTCTTGCCTGCATCTTCTGCAGCCATCTGAGCGGCATAGGGGGTCGATTTCCGCGAGCCTTTGAAGCCCATGGTGCCGGCCGACGACCAGGAGATCGCGTTGCCCTGCACGTCGGAGATCAGGATCTTGGTGTTGTTGAACGAAGAGTTCACGTGAGCAACGCCGGTGGCGATGTTCTTGCGCTCTTTACGCTTAATGCGGGATTTATCGCGTGCCATTGATCAAGCCTCCCTTACTTCTTCTTGCCGGCGATCGGCTTCGCCGGGCCCTTGCGGGTGCGGGCGTTGGTATGGGTACGCTGACCGCGGACCGGCAGGTTGCGGCGGTGGCGCAGGCCACGGTAGCAGCCGAGGTCCATCAGGCGCTTGATGTTCATCTGCACTTCACGGCGCAGGTCGCCTTCGACGGTGTAGTTGGCGTCGATGTGCTCGCGCACGGCCAGAACTTCAGCGTCGGACAGTTCGTTCACACGGCGGGTCGGGTCGATGCCAACGGCGTCGCAGATTGCTTTCGCCGAGGTGTTGCCGATACCGGTGATATAGGTGAGGGCGATGGGAACCCGCTTTGCAGTCGGGATGTTAACGCCGGCAATACGTGCCACGTGTCACTTTCCTTTTCGTTGCGGTTCCGTAACGCCGGAACCTTTTTTCACAACACTTGACCGTGGCAGTGTGGCCAGAGGGTCCAGCATTTCGAGGTGGTAAGGCAGACAGACGAATCCATCCGCCGGGAATCATTCCCAGAAGGGATGGGGTTGCCTATGTGGAATTGCCGCGGGGGTCAAGCCGTGATCTGCGAAAACGCCGCGGCTTGCCCCCTGCCCCGTCAGCTGCTGCAGGCAAAGAACCGCAGCGGCTCCGGCTCGCCCATCCAGATGGATACGGTGCCGGGCGCCTCCGGGTCCAGCACAACCGTGAACAGCTGCGGAAAATACTGCGGTCCGGGCAGCTCGCAGCGGCCTGCGTGGTCGGTTGCGCTGAAGGCGCGCTGGCCGAACCGGATGGGCGGCTGGAAGCTGCAGAAATACTCCAAAGAGCTGAAGCCGCTGCTGTCCAGGATCAGCCCGCCCTCTGCGGCGTAATCCAGCATCCCGTCCTCGCTGATCAGCACCCGGTCGCAGGCAGCGGCATCGTCAAGATAGAGCTGCTGCGCAGACAACGGGCCGGACAGGGCAATCATCGCGGCAAGCGCGGCTGGCAGTTGCAGATGGCGTGCGGGCATCGGGGCCTCCGGAAATGAAAATGCCCCGCACTGTTGCAGCACGGGGCATTTCGATCCGGTAAACCTCGGGTTTATTCGCCCATGATCCAGGCCATGTTCTTGCGCACTTCCTCGATCGAGGCGAGGCCGTCGATGCGCTGCAGATTGCCCTTGGCGTAGTAGTAGCCGATCAGCGGCGAGGTCTTCTTGTAATATTCCATCAGGCGGGTCTTGAGGCTGTCCTCATTGTCGTCCGCCCGGCGCTTGACCTCGGTGGAGCCGCAGTTGGCGCATTTGCCGTCCGCGGGCCAGGGTTTGGTCTGGTCGTGGTAGACCTCGCCGCAGCCGCCGCAGGTGGAGCGGCCGGTGATGCGGGCGACCAGCGCCTCGTCATCCACCTGCATCTCGATCACCGCGTCAAGCTTCAGGTCCATCTCATCGAGCAGCTTGGCCAGCGCGTCGGCCTGGGCCAGGGTGCGCGGAAAGCCGTCGAAGATAAAGCCGCCCTCGGCGCCGCCCTGCAGCTTCTCGCGGATCAGGCCGATCACGATCTGGTCGGTGACCAGCTTGCCCTCGGCCATGATGGCGGCAACCTTCTTGCCCATATCGGTGCCCGAGGTCTGGGCTTCGCGCAGCATGTCACCGGTGCTGAGCTGCACCATGCCGCGGCTTTCCACAAGATAGCGCGCCTGCGTGCCTTTGCCCGCACCAGGCGGGCCAAGGAGAATAATGTTGGTCATCGGCGAGAGGGTCCCCGTTTTGTCCGTTTCTTGTTGCGCCCGCGCAGCTGGCTCTTCTCGATAAGGCCCTCATACTGATGCGCGAGGAGGTGGCTTTGCACCTGCTGGATTGTGTCCATGGTGACGGATACCACAATCAGAACGGACGTGCCGCCAAAATATACGGGGATGGCGAATTGGCCGCGGAGGACCTCCGGCAGCAGGCAGACCAGCGCCAGATAGGCCGAGCCCAGAACCAGGATCCGGTTGACCACATATTCGATGTATTCGGCGGTCTTCTTGCCGGGGCGGATGCCGGGAACAAAGCCGTTCTGGTTCTTCAGGTTGTTCGCCACGTCCTCCGGCTTGAAGGAGACGTTGAAGGTGTAGAAATAGGCAAAGAACACGATCATCGCGACGAAGAACAGCAGGTACAGCGGCTGGCCGGGTCCGAAGTTCGCCAGCAGCCAGGACATCACCGGACCGGTCGCAGCGCCCGAGGAGAACGCCGAGATGGTGGTCGGCAGCAAGAGCAGCGAGGAGGCGAAAATCGCCGGGATCACGCCCGCCGGGTTCACCTTGACCGGCAGATGCGACGAGCCGCCGTCATAGACCTTCATGCCGACCTGGCGGCGCGGGTACTGGATGTGGATCTTGCGCAGCGCGCGCTCCATGAACACCACGAACATGATCACGGCCACGACCATCAGGATCACACCGATGATCACCGCCGGGCTGATCGCGCCGGAGCGGCCGGAGGCGAAGAACTGGGCAATCGCTGCCGGAACCTCGGCGATGATGCCGACGAAGATGATCAGCGAAATGCCGTTGCCGATGCCGCGCTGGGTGATCTGCTCGCCCAGCCACATCAGGAACATGGTGCCGCCGACCAGGGTGATCATGCAGGCCATGCGGAAATACATGCCCGGATCGGTCGCCAGGTCGCCCTGCTCCAGCGACACGGCGAGGCCATAGGCCTGCGCGGTCGCCAGCAGCACGGTGCCGTAGCGGGTGTACTGGTTGATCTTCTTGCGGCCCTGCTCGCCCTCTTTCTTGAGCTGCTCAAGCGCGGGCACCATCGAGGTCAGAAGCTGAACGATAATGGAGGCGGAGATATAGGGCATGATGCCGAGGGCAAAGATCCCCATCCGGCCAAGCGCGCCGCCGGTGAACATCGACACCATGCCGCCGATGCCCTGGCCTGCCTGCTCCATGAACTGGCGCAGGGCGGCTGCGTCGATGCCGGGAACCGGAATGAAGGTGCCCAGGCGGTAGACAATCAAAAGGCCGATGGTGAACAGGATGCGGTTGCGCAGATCCGTGGCCTTGCCAAGGGCAGCCCAGCTGGTGTTCGCCGCCATTTGTTCTGCTGCTGATACCATGAAAAGGTCTCTTCTTTAGCGAAACGCCGCCCGGAACCGTTTTCCGGCTCGGGCGGCGTTCTAGGAAAACTTAGGCCTATGTATGCGGCATTGGCGCCGCTCACAAGCCGTTACTCTGCGGCGGCTGCAGTTGCCACAGTCAGAGCGCCGCCAGCTTTTTCAACGGCCTCAACAGCGGCTTTCGACGCGCCGGTGACCGCGATGGTGGCTTTGGCGGTCAGTTCGCCTTTGGCCAGGACGCGGATGCCGTCCAGCTTGCGGCGGACCAGGCCGGATGCGACCAGCGAATCTTCGGTGATTTCGGCTGCGTCCAGCTTGCCTGCGTCGATGAATTTCTGGATCAGGCCCAGGTTCACAACGGCGTATGCCTTGCGGTTCGGCTTGTTGAAGCCGCGCTTGGGCAGACGCTGGTAGAGCGGCATCTGGCCGCCTTCGTAGCCATTGATCGAGACGCCCGAACGGGATTTCTGGCCCTTGATACCACGGCCGCCCATTTTACCTTTGCCGGAACCCGGGCCACGGGCCACACGGGTGCGTTTCTTGGCGGCGCCGGGATTGTCGCGCAGTTCGTGAAGTTTCATGTCGCTTCTCCTTGCCGGATGCGGGCCCCGAAGCGTGATGGCCCGACCGCGGCTTTTCTTGATTGGTGATTCCGTGGCGCAGGACGCCACCGGGTGCCTATAGACGGGTTGGGGCGGGGGATCAAGGTCCCAGTATCATCCCGAGGCCTTCGCTTTAACACGCATCAAGCCATGCTCTCCGGGGTGACGCGCTTTCGCGTTATCTCGCCAAACAAAGTCTACCCAAACCTCAATATTCCATTTTTTGGCAAGCCTAGCGGCTTCGCGCCAAGCATCCGGAGCCGATTGGCCTTGAACTGATATTCCTAGCTCGGGAATGAATTTATAACCTTGGTCCTCATACTCTCGATCTTTAGAGTTGATATTCAATTCCCGAACCAAGGCTCGCCCTTTTATTCCTTGCGCTGAGATCACTTCGATTACTTTTAATAGGACCTTGGCCCAGGTTGGCTGTTCCAAGTAGCTTTCACCAATTCGGGCCGAAAGGACGCGCGTGAAGGCCAAGGCAGACGCTTCACCTTCAGGTAAGATAACTTTTGCCTCGCCACCCTGCTCGATTATGGGGGTATCTCGCACTAAATCTAAAGCAGACATCTTCTCCTTAACGAGCGCTTCAATAGTTTTTGAAGGCGTATCGACTTCGATCCATTTCGACAGCGTCTTGAGGTCAACTAAGGTTGCATCGCTAATTCTGACAACAGGCATTTTGGACTCCCAGATGGTATGTTACATAATCAATATGCTCACCCGCCTTGAATATCAAGGAGATATGTTACATGTGCACGCCGACTGACCGCCAAGGCCCCTGCCCTGCCGGTTTCGCTCTAAAATGCCTGCCTGCCTCTGCTTCCGTTCCGCTGCTGGCCGTCCGTTAAAGGGTGGCGGCGCCGCCGGGGTGGAGATGGGATGGGGGTGTCCCCATGCGAAAACGCGTCTGCGTGCTCCGGCTGCCACGCCGGAGCCCAGTTCCAGGTGCCGGGGGTGTCAGGCCCGGCGGGTGATCATGACCGGGGATGATCCTGCCAGAGCCGGGTTAAATCCCCGTAGGCGGGGCGTACGGCGGGTGCGCAACGGGTGTTTTGACCTTTCACCACCCGGCACCAGTTGCGGCAATGCCTGAGGGCAGCGCCCGTCCCGGCGG
>NZ_DGNN01000001.1:39693-55857 GCF_002388965.1 Leisingera sp. UBA4491
CGGGACGGGCGCTGCCCGGCCTTGCGGCCGGGCGAGCCAGTTAACCTGAAAAACAAAAACGCCCCCGCCGGGATGGCAGGGGCGCTTTGAGGCCGGGCTGTTGGAGAGGGAGGAGGATCCGTCAGCCGGCCAGGGAGATCACTTGCCGTAGACGTGCTCGCGGGCGGCGCCGGGGATGGCGCAGCGGCTGAGGCCGATGTCGGCCAGGTCGCGGGCGGACAGAGCGCGCAGGGCGTGGACGGTCTGCCGGTAGTCGCGGCGCAGCTTCCAGTTCTGCAGCAGGCCGGCTGCGATGCCGCGCAGGCGGGTGGAGACGCCGGCGGAGGCAGGGGCGGAGAGTGTCGAATAAGCCATTATTCTTGTTCCTTCACATCGGTGCCGGGACGGGCTCCCGGTGCGGTGCTTGATCTGTTCCTTTGAAGTGAACGGGACATAAGGACGCATCCGGGCGGGCACAACGGCTGCTTTGGTCTGGCGGATATGCAGCCGCCGCATAGCACGCCCGCAAACGCAATCCTGCCCCCCTGGCAAAAGAAAACGCCCCCGCCCCGGATGGGGCAGAGGCGCTTTGGCCCGGGCTTGAAGAGGAGGAGGAGAAGAGCGCCCGGGCGGGAGAATTACTTGCCGTAAACGTGCTGCTGCGCGATGTCAGCGATATCGCTGCGGCGCACGCCGATGTCGGCCAGCTCGTGATCGGAGAGCGCGTCCAGTTCGTTATAGGTGCGCTGGTATTCGCTGTGCAGCGCCCAGGCTTCCAGCACGCCCTCGACGGTGCGGCGGATGCGGGCGGTCAGGCTGAGCGACGGGGCGGCGGAAATAACATGTGCCATCTTGGTGATCCTTGTCTCTTGGGCCGGGCCTATTCCCGGCGGTCCGTTGTGTGGTCTTTTCTGTGACAGCCCCGAGATAGGAGCGCCGCCCGATTCCAACAACTGACGCAGCCGGCAAGCCGCTATGCATGCGCTGCAAGGGGCTTTGAGGGCGGATAACCGCGCCCTGCCCCGGCCAGACCTGCGAAGACATATACGGGTGCCCGGACCGCGGGCCGGCCAACCACGCAGGCCAAGCGCTTCTTACGCGAGCGGCGCTGAGGGCATCACCTTTCACCCGCAGGGCGCAAAACGGTCCTGAGCAGCGACAATGCGCCCCACAGCAGGAAGACCGGCAAGACGAGCATCCGGAGCGTGAAGATGCCGATGATCGTCAGGGAGGAGCGCAGGATCGTGTCGGCTTCTTCCACAAAGACCTGCGCGGCGTCCAGATACCGGCCGCTCTGCTCAAAAACACCGCTCACGCTGTCGCCGGCCTCGCTGATCCGGCTGCTCAGCCATCCCAATACCCCTGCATCTCCTTCCTCTGCCGGAGACACCGCCTCCGCCTCATCGACCTCCGCGCCGATCAGGAAATTCGCCTCCTGCGCAACGGCATCAAGCTCAGCCATGGCAGCGGTCATCTGCGCCGCGGTGGCCTGCTCCCCGACCCACACAGCCAGCACAAACACAGAGGGGATGGCAAAGCCGACCGCAATGCCCAAGGCGATCCCCTTCGTGCAAAGCGGTGTCATTATCCGGTCGAAAACGGGACTGCGGCCGAGGGAGAACCGGCCCAACAGCGCAGCGCCGAGCACAACGAAGCCAATGGACACCACCGGCGCCAGACCCACTGCGGCAAGCGCGGCGCCGGCGGCAACGAGGAACACGGCATCGGCCACGCGCTCCACCGTGTCATCGACGGGCTCCAGCACCTTCAAGGGCTGCAGGCTCGCCTGCCCGACAACCGACGCGCCCACCTCGATCTCCTGCGCCGTGGACAGCGCGGCGTTGATCGCCCGCAACGACACATAGACCGTTACCGCTGACGCCGCGATGGTCTCTGCCGTCTGCTCCGGGACAGTGGCAAGCGGGTTCCAATCGCTGCGCCCGGACAGGCCAAAGGCGCCGGTCAGCAGAAAGAGCAGGCCTGCCACCACCCCAAGGGCGGTGCGGGTGCGTTTCCTCGGGAGCTCGCGGGAGGGGTCGGTCATTGCTGGTTCGCTGCCTTTGCCGGAACGGATCTGCAAACGCATACCATGCAAAGGCCGCATCGCAACACGCCCGCTTTGCCTCAGACCGGACAACCAGGGTCTGCCGCGGCGTACTGAAAACGAAAAACGCCCCCGGCGGACCGGAGGCGTTTTCCAAAGTCTGATACCGAAAAGGGCTTAGCCGCGCTCTTCGATGATCTGAACCAGGTGCGGGATCGATTCGACCATGCCGCGGACCGAAGGAGTGTCCTCCAGCTCGCGGGTCTTGTGCATCTTGTTCAGGCCCAGGCCAACCAGGGTTGCGCGCTGTTTGGCGGGGCGGCGGATCGGCGAGCCGATCTGCTTGACGACGATGGTTTTTGCCATGTCTCTCTACTCCTTACGCTTCAGCTTCGGCAGCTGCCGGTGCGTCGTCCCGCTTGGGCAGGATGTCGGCGACCTTTTTGCCGCGGCGCTGAGCCACCGAACGCGGGCTCTGCTCTTTCTGCAGGCCGTTCAGGGTGGCGCGGATCATGTTGTAGGGGTTCTGCGAACCGATCGACTTGGAGACCACGTCCTTGATGCCCAGCATCTCGAACACGGCACGCATCGGACCACCTGCGATGATACCGGTACCTTCCGGCGCGGTGCGCATCACAACTTTGCCTGCGCCGTGACGGCCGGCCATGTCGTGGTGCAGGGTGCGGCCCTCTTTCAGCGGCACGCGGATCATCTGGCGCTTGGCCTGCTCGGTCGCCTTGCGGATCGCCTCGGGCACTTCTTTCGCCTTGCCCTTGCCAAAGCCGACGCGGCCTTTCTGGTCGCCAACGACAACCAGGGCTGCGAAGCCAAAGCGCTTACCGCCTTTAACGGTTTTCGACACGCGGTTGATCGCGACCAGACGATCTGCGAATTCCGGTGTTTCTTCACGGTCGCGGCGCGGGCCGCGGCGGTTTTCACGTTCTGCCATCAGGCATTCCTTTCAGTGCGGCGCTCAGGCGCCTGTTTGTCCGATCCTTGGTGAGAACCGGCCCGCAGGCCGGTCTCCCGGATCATCGGGGCAGCCCCGAGAGGCTGCCCGCATGGGATTTAGATCTTCAGGCCGCCTTCACGCGCAGCGTCGGCCAGAGCCTTCACCTTGCCGTGGAACAGGAAGCCGCCGCGGTCGAAGTAGGCTTCGCTCACGCCAGCCGCTTTTGCGCGCTCGGCGATCGCTGCGCCAACTTTGGCCGCTGCTTCGACGTTGTTCTTGCCGACAACGCCCAGATCTTTTTCCAGGGTCGACGCGGCTGCCAGGGTCACGCCGCGCAGGTCGTCGATCAGCTGAACAGAGATGTTCTTGTTCGAACGGTGCACGGACAGACGCGGACGGCCTGCGTTCACTTTGCGAAGCTTGTTCCGGACGCGCAGCCGGCGCTTCAGAAACAGGGTACGTTTGCTGTTTGCCATTTTGCTGGTCCTTACTTCTTCTTGCCTTCCTTGCGGAAGATGAACTCGCCCTTGTAGCGGATGCCCTTGCCTTTGTACGGCTCGGGACGGCGCCAGTCGCGGATTTTCGCCGCCACTTCGCCCACCTGCTGCTGGTCGATACCTTCCACAACGATTTCGGTCTGCTTCGGCGCGGTGATGGTGACACCTTCCGGAGCAACGAAGTCGACGTCGTGGCTGTAGCCCAGGTTCAGCTTCAGGGTGTTGCCCTGCATCTGAGCCCGGTAACCCACGCCCTGGATTTCCAGTTCTTTCTTGAAGCCCTGGGTCACGCCGGTCACGAGGTTTGCCACCTGAGTGCGGGACATGCCCCACTGCTGACGGGCACGCTTGGACTTGCCGCGCGGCTCGATGGTGACAACGTTGTCGTTCACGGTCAGGGTGACGTCGTCGGTTGCGGTGAAGGTCCGGGCGCCTTTCGGGCCTTTCACTTCGATGGTCTGGCCGGACACAGAGGCAGAGACGCCGCTGGGCAGTTCGACCGGTTTCTTACCAATACGGGACATTGCGAGGCCTCCTTAGAAGACGGTGCAAAGCACTTCGCCGCCAACGTTGGCTGCGCGTGCGTTTGCGTCCGACATCACACCCTTGGGGGTGGAGACAATCGACACGCCCAGGCCCTGACGGACCGACGGGATGTCATTGACGCCCATGTAAACGCGGCGGCCGGGCTTGGAGACCCGCTTGAGCTCGCGAATGACAGGTTCGCCGTCGAAGTATTTCAGGCTGATTTCGATGGCCGGGTGGCCATTTTCACCAGTCATCTTCTCATAACCGCGGATGTAGCCCTCGTCCGCCAGCACGTCCAGCACCCATGCCCGCAGCTTGGAAGCCGGGGTCATGACGGTGGATTTGCCGCGCATCTGAGAGTTACGGATACGGGTGAGCATATCGCCGATAGGATCGTTCATACTACTCTCTCCCTTACCAGCTCGATTTCACCAGGCCGGGGATCTGGCCAGCAGACCCCAGCTCGCGCAGCGCGATACGGCTGATCTTCAGCTTACGGTAGTAAGCGTGCGGACGGCCGGTCAGCTGGCAGCGGTTGTGCAAACGGCTCGGAGCCGAGTTGCGCGGCAGTTTCGCCAGCTTCAGACGCGCCTTGAAGCGGTCTTCCATCGGGCGGGATTCGTCGTTTGCGATTTCTTTCAGCTCGGCACGCTTTGCGGCGTATTTTGCCACCAGGCGCTCGCGCTTCTTCTCGCGTTCGATCATGCTTTTCTTAGCCATGGTCTCTTCCTTCCCGCGCTTAGCTGTTGAAGGGCATGTTGAAAGCTTTCAACAGCGCCTTTGCTTCCGCGTCGGTTTTCGCGGTGGTGGCGATCACGATGTCCATGCCCCAGGGCTCGTCGATTTTGTCGAAATCGATCTCCGGGAACACGATGTGCTCTTTCAGGCCCATGGCATAGTTGCCGCGGCCGTCAAACGAGTTGCCCGAAACGCCGCGGAAGTCGCGGATACGGGGCATCGCGATGGTGATCAGACGATCCAGGAATTCGTACATCCGGTCGCCGCGCAGAGTCACCTTTGCGCCCATCGGCATGCCTTCGCGAACGCGGAAGCCGGCGATGGAGTTCTTTGCCACGGTGGTCAGAGCTTTCTGGCCCGCGATGAGGGTCAGGTCGGCCTGAGCGGATTTGGCTTTCTTGCTGTCTTTGACAGCAGCGCGGCCGCAGCCGATGTTCAGAACGATTTTCTCCAGCTTGGGGAGCATCATGTCGTTCTTGTAGCCGAATTCCTCTTTCAGAGCGCCACGGATGGTCTCTTTGTAGAGGGATTTCAGACGCGGGGTGTAGGTTGCAGCGTCAAGCATCAGACAGTCTCCCCGGTGGTCTTGGCGAAGCGCACCTTCTTGCCGTCTTCCTCGCGGAAGCCGACGCGGGTGGCTTTACCGTTGCTGTCCAGCAGTGCCAGGTTCGACAGGTCGATCGGCAGTGCCTTGGACAGACGGCCGCCCTGGCTGTTCTGGGTCTGGCGGGTGTGGCGGATCGCCATGTTCACGCCTTCGACAACGGCTTTGCCGGCTTTCGGGTCAACGGAGGCGATGGTGCCTTCCTTGCCCTTGTCCTTGCCGGCCAGCACGACGACCTTGTCGCCTTTACGGAGTTTCGCAGCCATGATTACAGCACCTCCGGAGCCAGCGAGATGATCTTCATGAAGTTCTTCGCGCGCAGTTCACGAACAACCGGGCCAAAGATACGGGTACCGACCGGCTCGTTGTTGTTGTTCAGGATAACGGCTGCGTTCCGGTCAAAACGGATCGCGGTGCCGTCTTCGCGGCGGACTTCTTTGGCGGTGCGCACGACAACGGCCTTACGGACGTCGCCTTTTTTCACGCGGCCGCGCGGGATGGCTTCCTTGACCGAGACGACGATAATGTCGCCAACGGATGCGTATTTACGCTTGGAGCCACCCAGAACCTTGATGCACTGAACTCGGCGTGCGCCGGAGTTGTCAGCAACATCCAGATTTGTTTGCATCTGGATCATGTGGTTTCTCCCGACCTATGGGGCAGCGATGCGTGCTGGTATCCCCCAGGGTTTCGACTGACTGTTAAGTCTAGCCGCCAGGAGTCTCGGATGAGACTCTTAGGCTTCCAGAACTTCCCAGCGTTTCGTTTTCGATTTCGGCGCGCATTCGATGATGCGTACGGAGTCGCCGACCTTGAAAGCGTTCTTTTCATCGTGAGCCCGGTATTTCTTGGACTTACGGATGGTTTTCTTCAGAACCGGGTGCGTGAAGCGGCGTTCAACCGAGACGGTGACGGTCTGGGCGTTTGCGTCGCTGGTCACAACGCCTTGCAGGATACGTTTGGGCATTGTGTCGCTCCTTATTCGGCTGCTGCTGCAGCTTTTTCGTTCAGGATGGTCTTGACGCGGGCAGCGTTGCGGCGAGCCGCTTTGATGCCGGAGGTCGATTCCAACTGACCGGTTGCCTGCTGAAAGCGCAGGTTGAAGCTCTCTTTTTTCAGGGAAGCGAGCATATCGCGGAGTTCATCCACGGTCTTCTCGCGCAGATCATTGGCGTTCATCGCCTTTGTTCCTTGTCCAAAGCACCAGAAGGCCCCTGACGGGTCACCTTGCAACCTGGTGGGTTATGTCAAACCGCGCTGGAAGGCGCGGAAAAAAGAATCACCCGACCCGGATCCGAAGCGGATTGGGGACAGGCGATGGGTCCCTATAATGGAGACAGGGTGCGGGGGCAAGGGAAAGATTGGCCGCCGCGCCGGGCAGCCGCCGCTCGCCGCGCCCCCCTGCCCCGCCGGGCGCAGGCCGCGTGCCAGCCGCCGGTTCTGGCGGCTGCGGCCATGGCTGGTCAGCCAGCCTTGACCGGGCTGTCCTTCGGCACGAACCAGTCGTCATAGCCGGACGCCCCGGCGGCCACGTTCCTGTAGCCGTTCTGTTCCAGCAGCGCCCGGATCGCCGCCCTTTGCTCGGTGTAATTATGCTCCACCGTGATGGCGTTGAACCGGTACTTGCTGAAATCGAACGCCTGCAGAATGTCCAGCTCGCTGCCCTCGGTATCAACCGACAGGAAATCAATCTCCCTCGGGGCGCCGTGCCGGTCGAGCATATCCAGCAGCGAAACGGTTTTCACCGGATAACTGATCGCCTTGCGCCGGCTTCTGGAGTGGAGATCCGCTTCGCTGAAGTCCGAGATCGTCGACAGCTCCGCAGCGCCGGTTTCCTTGAACTCCAGCTCGGCCCCGGTTTCCTTCCAGACGCAGTCGTACTCCACCTCGCAGGACCGGTTCCGGCGCAGATCCTCGTGCCAGCACTTCGCGGGCTCAGCCACGATTCCGGTCCAGCCGAACTCCTTTTCCAGCACATATGTATTGCTGATGGATTTGCCGTTGGTGGCGCCGAACTCGACGAAATACCCGCCCCGCTTGAAGCCATTGGCGACCAGGGCAAAAACATCCTGGCTGGCCTGGGACTGCCAGCCGGCACTGGTGCCGTTGAGATTGGCCAGCAGAAAATCCCGGAACGCATCGCCCTCAGCGGCCTTGCGGCGGCTTTCCTGCAGCTCATTCTGCAGAGCCTTATACTTTGACGCACTGCTCACATGGAGGCCGATTGCATGAAGCGCGCTTCGGATCTTGGGATGCATTTGGGGTTCCAGTCGGTTTGTGTCAGACAAGCGCCCTGGGCGGGCACGGCGCGTTCAGGTCAAGCAGCCCGTGCCGCACCGGCGCCCCAGGGCAGCGGAGCGGCACACTGGCTCACTCCCACTTGTAATTGAAGCTCACAGAAATCCGCTCTTCCTCTGCCATGTTCAAAGGCACCTCGTGGCGGATGAAGCTTTCCCAAAGCAGCACGTCGCCAACGGCGGGTGCCTGATAGACAAAGGTCTTCAGCTCCTGGCGGCAATCCTTCAGGCGCGGCGGGTGCGCCATCATCATCGCGTGGCGCGGATCCTCCAGCTTGAGCGCGGAGGCGCCGTCCGGCATCGACACGTAGGTGGTTCCGGAAATCACCGAATGCGGATGAATGTGGCTGGCATGGGTGCCGCCTTCCGGCAGGATGTTGATCCACAGATCCTCCAGCTTCAGATCGCGCCCGTCCAGGTCCAGCTCCAGGTCCTTGGCAAAGGCCGCCACATGCTGGTCCAGCGACTTCACCAGATCGGCGAAGATGGGGAACCGCCAGGGCAGATCCGTCAGCGAGGCATAGGAGGTATAGCCGGGGTAGCCGTTCTCCTCGCACCAGTCCTGCCCGGCATCGTCGTCGCCGGCGATGACAAGACAGGAGTTTTCCAGTTCCTGCGCGTCAACCGACGGTCCGAATTCGGACAGCTGCGCGCGGTAAAGGCGGGTCACAAAGAGCGATTCAATCTGGGCCATGGCTGCGTCTTACCGCAACCCGCAGCCAAGCGCGAGGGCCTGGCGCGGGACCGCCGCCGGTTTCAACCCGGCCCGCAGACCCGTCAGCATGTTGAAATAGTGCAAGTTACGCCAGGTAAACTCACGCTGATTTAACGAATGAAGTCCACTCTCGACCAAAAACGCCTCTGCAAGAGGTCTCAGTGAAATGGTCCAGGTCCTATGAAATCAAAACTTACCGTCAGCACGGCGATCCTCTCCATCATCGTTCTCGCAGGCGGCCTGATGGCCGCACTGGTCAGCCTGCTGCTCTATTCGCATGCCGTGCGCGATGACGTGCAGCGGCGCGTCGCCGGGATTGAGGAGATCTATCTGAACCTCGACAAGATCGAGCTTGAGTTCCTGAAGGCCCGGCGCGCCGAAAAGGATTTTCTGCTGCGCCGCGATGAAAAATACCTGTCCCGCCATGCCGAGACGATGACCCGGATGAAAGCGACCTATACGGCTCTCGGGCGCCAGATGCCTTCGGTGGCCGAACTTTCCGGCACCGCCCTGCAGCTCAAGGGCATCGGCGCCGCGATTGACGCCTATGAGGCCAGCTTTATCGCGCTCGCCAGCAGTAACACGCGGCTGGGTCTGGATGAAAACAGCGGCCTGGAAGGGCAGCTGCGCACGGCGGTCAAGAATGCCGAAGCCACTCTGCAAAAGCTGGATCAGCCGGTCATGCAGGTGAAAATGCTGATGATGCGGCGGCACGAGAAGGACTTCATCATGCGTCAGGCGCCGAAATACCTGGACCGGCTGAACGCCCGCGTGGAAGAGTTCCGCGCCTTCCCGGCCAGCTATTACACCAGCGCCGCCCAGAAGAAAGAGATCCTGGGCCTGATCGGCGCCTACCAGGCGTCCTTTGCCGCCTATGTGGAGGAATCGCTGAACGAACAGCAGCTGCGCAAGCAGGTGTCCGGCCATTATGCGGATGCCGAGCCGCTGCTGGCCGCCGTCCACGAGGACGTGCGCACCCTGCTGGATCAGGTGTGGACCCGCGGCGAGACGGTCAGCGCCGAGGCGCAGACAAACGCGCTGCGGGCGGGCACCGGCGGCTCGCTCCTGTTTGTGGCGGTGGCCCTGCTCCTGGCCCGCAGCATCGCCCGGCCGCTGAAGCAGACAGATACCGTGCTGAAGAAGATGATGCAGAACGACTTCACCCCGGAGATCCCTAAATCCGGCATCCGCGAGATTGCCGCGATTGCCCAGGCCGCCGGCGCCTTCCGCAAGGCCGAGGCCGCCAAGCAGCAGCTGACCCGGGAGATCACAGAAGTGATCGCCGCCTGCGGCGAGGGCGATTTCTCGCGCCGGATCGCAGACACCGGCGACGGCGGCCAGGACGGCAGTCTGGGCCGCGGCGTGAACGCCATCGGGGACGTGGCCGGCAAGGGCCTGGGCGATGTTCTGAAGGTGCTGGACGCGCTTGCCGAGGGCGACCTGACCCAGCGGATGCCGGCAGGCCAGAAGGGCGTGTTCAAGAATATCGCCGGGGCCATCGACAACCTGGCGGGCAGCCTTGAGGATGTGGTCGGGCAGCTGGCCGGCAGCGGCAGGATGCTGAACGACACCTCGCAGGAGATCGCCGCGGCGGTGGCCGATGCCTCGCAACGCGGCGAATCCTCTGCCGCGGCGCTGGAACAGACCGCGGCGGCGCTGCAAACCATCCGCGACACCGTCCACGATACCGCCGCCAGCGCGCAGGACGCCCGTCAGTTCGTCAACGACGCCAAGACCAAGGCAGAAGCCACCCGGGAGGTTGCCGAAAAAACCGTCGCCGCCATGCAGCGCATCAAGGAGTCCTCCGACGCGATCTCCAAAATCACCGGCCTGATTGACGATGTGGCGTTCCAGACCAACCTGCTGGCGCTGAACGCCGGGGTGGAGGCCGCGCGCGCGGGCGAAGCCGGGCGCGGGTTCGCTGTCGTCGCCTCAGAGGTGCGGGCACTGGCGCAGCGGTCGTCGCTCGCGGCGCAGGAAATCAGCGCCTTGATCAGCAGCAGCCAGGGCGAGGTGACCGGCGGTGTCGAATTGGTGGATGAGGCGGGCGCGGCGCTGGCCGTGATCCTGCAGACCGTCACCCAGGCCGCGGATAAAGTGAACGAGATCGCGGAAAACACCAGCGAACAGGCCAACGGCATTTCCGAAGTCAGCGCGGCGATCGAGGCGCTGGACAAGGATTCCCAGCGCAGCGCCGCCATGCTGGAGGAAACCGCGGCGGCCGGGCAGATGCTGCGCGACGAGGCAGGCAACCTGGCGCGGGCGATTGCCGGCTTCCGGCTGGACCCCGCGGCCCCTGCCGGTGCGGAGCCGGCACCGGAACGCGCACCCGCTGCACAGGCAGCATAGAACGCCCGCGCAAGGGGGTGGCTGGACAGGTCACCCCTCCACTGGCGGCACGGCCCGCCGGTAGAGGTGCCATGTGGCATGGCCAAGGACCGGCAGGGTGAAGATCAGGCCCAGAAACGCCGGAACCAGCGACAGCAGCATGGCGGCGGAGATGACCGCCGCCCAGCTGAGCATGACCACCGGGTTTTCCGTGACGACGCGGATGGATGTGATCATGGCGGACACGAAATCGGTTTCCCGGTCCAGCAGCATGGGCATCGCGATGACGGTCACCGAGAACAGAACTGCCGACAGAAAGGCGCCCACGCAGGTGCCGACCGCAAGGAAGGTCCAGCCCTGCGGCGTGAAGAATACCGTGTTCCAAAACCCGTAAAAATCCGAGAAGGAGGCATCCTTGAGGATAATCGCCAGCCAAAGCCGGACCTGGTAAATCCACACCCAGAAAATGAACAGGGTGACAAAGGCCATCCAGCCCATTTCGCGTTTGCGCTGATTGGCCGCCACGGTGAGGATGGCGGACCAGCCGAAACTCTCTCCCCTCTGCCGGCGGCGGGACATTTCATACAGCCCCGCGGCGGCGAAGGGCGCGACCAGCGGAAAGCCGACAGCGGCGGGAATGATCATCCAGATCGCGCCGAGCCAGACCAGGCACCAGACAAACAGAATCCCGAAAACCGCATAGAACAGGCCGAAAAAGCCGCTCATGAAAGGGTGCGCGCGGAAGTCGGCCAAACCGGCCTTCAGCGCCGCGGCGATATCGCCCGCAGTCACCTTGTTGACCTTGGGCACGGCCTGCGGCGGCGGTCTGAGATTGTCCGGGGGCGTGGACCCTGCGGTCTTGGACGTCATGACACACTCCTCCCAAAGCATGGCACCGCGCTGGCCTGTTTGGCGAAAGACCCAGCGGTGAAACGGACATCCCTCCTCCGCCTGCAAGTGTGCATCAGGCGCGGCTTTACGGCAAGGGGCAGCAAAGCGGCCAAAGCCGCGCAGAAGGCCTGTCTGCCCCCGTCGCCTCATGCAGCTGTCCGAAACGAAAAAGCCCCCGCCGGTGTCCCGGCAGGGGCTTCAATCTCTTGGCAGTCGCGAAACTTACCAGTCTTCGCGGACCACGACGCGGGTCTTGACCGGCAGTTTCATCGCCGCCAGGCGCAGGGCCTCGCGGGCGATTTCATCGCTGACGCCGTCGATCTCGAACATCACGCGGCCAGGCTTAACCTTGGCTGCCCAGTAGTCCACGGAGCCTTTACCTTTACCCATACGGACTTCGGTCGGCTTCGAGGTCACCGGAGTGTCCGGGAAGATACGGATCCAGACACGGCCCTGACGTTTCATGTGGCGGGTCATGGCGCGGCGGGCAGCCTCGATCTGGCGTGCAGTCACACGCTCAGGCTGGGTTGCCTTCAGGCCATAGGTGCCGAAGTTCAGGTCGGAACCGCCTTTTGCCAGACCGTGGATACGGCCCTTATGCATTTTGCGGAATTTAGTGCGCTTTGGCTGAAGCATCTCAAATCCTCCTTAGCGACGGCCGCCACCGGCACCACGGGGTGCAGGGCCGTCCTGGATTTCTTGTGCTTTACGGTCACGCGCCGAAGGATCGTGCTCCATGATCTCGCCTTTGAAGATCCAGACCTTGATCCCGATGATCCCGTAGGGGGTCATCGCTTCGGAGTGTGCGTAATCGATGTCGGCACGCAGGGTGTGCAGCGGCACGCGGCCCTCACGGTACCATTCGGTACGCGCGATTTCCGCTCCGCCCAGACGGCCAGCGACGTTCACCCGGATACCCAGGGCGCCCATGCGCATGGCGTTCTGAACCGCACGCTTCATGGCGCGGCGGAAGGACACACGGCGCTCCAGCTGCTGGGCGATGGACTCGCCGACCAGCTGAGCGTCCAGTTCCGGCTTGCGCACTTCAACGATGTTGAGGTGCAGCTCGGAGTCGGTCATCTTCGCCAGCTTCTTGCGCAGGACTTCGATGTCCGCGCCTTTCTTGCCGATGATGACGCCCGGACGGGCGGTGTGGATGGTGACGCGGCATTTCTTGTGCGGGCGCTCGATGATCACGCGCGCAACACCTGCCTGCTTGCACTCTTCCTTGATGAACTCGCGGATTTTGATGTCCTCGAGCAGCAGATCACCGTAGTCTTTGGTGTCGGCGTACCAGCGGCTGTCCCAGGTGCGGTTCACCTGCAGGCGCATGCCGATCGGATTGACTTTCTGACCCATTAGGCTTGCTCCTCAACTTGACGCACCTTGATGGTGATCTCCGCGAACGGCTTCAGGATTTTGCCGAACCGGCCACGAGCCCGCGGACGGCCGCGCTTCATGGTCAGGTTCTTGCCAACCCATGCCTCGGCGACGATCAGTTCATCGACGTCCAGGTTGTGGTTGTTTTCAGCATTCGCGATGGCGGACTGAAGGCATTTCTTCACGTCCTGCGCGATCCGCTTGTTGGAGAACGTCAGGTCGGTCAGCGCCTTCTCGACTTTCTTGCCGCGGATCATCTGCGCCACCAGGTTCAGTTTCTGCGGCGAGGTACGGAGCATGCGCAGTTTTGCCATTGCTTCGTTGTCTGCCACGCGGCGGGGATTCTTTTCCTTACCCATGACTTACTTCCGCTTCGCTTTTTTGTCAGCGGCATGGCCATAATAGGTGCGGGTCGGCGAGTACTCACCGAACTTCTGACCGATCATGTCTTCCGAGACGTTGACAGGGATGTGCTTCTTGCCGTTGTAGACACCAAAGGTCAGGCCGACGAACTGCGGCAGGATGGTGGAACGGCGCGACCAGATCTTGATCACTTCATTGCGGCCCGATTCACGCGCTGCTTCGGCCTTTTTCAGGACGTAAGCATCAACGAAGGGGCCTTTCCATACGGAACGTGCCATGGATTAGCGGCCTTTCTTCTTGGCGTGGCGCGAGCGGATGATAAGCTTCTGCGACGCCTTGTTTTTGTTGCGGGTCCGTTTGCCCTTGGTCGGTTTGCCCCAGGGGGTCACCGGGTGGCGCCCGCCGGAGGTCCGGCCTTCACCACCGCCGTGGGGGTGGTCGATCGGGTTCATCACGACACCACGCACGGAGGGACGCTTGCCCTTGTGGCGCATACGGCCGGCTTTACCGAAGTTCTGGTTCGAGTTGTCCGGGTTCGACACGGCACCGACGGTGGCCATGCATTCCTGACGCACCAGGCGCAGTTCGCCCGAGGACAGGCGGATCTGGGCGTAACCGCCGTCACGGCCAACGAACTGAGCGTAAGTACCGGCTGCACGGGCGATCTGGCCGCCTTTGCCGGGCTTCATTTCGATGTTGTGAACGATGGTACCGATCGGCATGCCCGAGAACGGCATTGCGTTGCCCGGCTTGATGTCGGCTTTTGCAGACGCGACGACCTTGTCGCCGACAGCCAGACGCTGCGGCGCCAGGATGTAGGCTTGCTCGCCGTCTTCGTATTTGATCAGCGCGATGAATGCGGTCCGGTTCGGGTCGTATTCGATCCGCTCAACGGTGGCCGCTACATCAAATTTGTTCCGTTTGAAGTCAACGATCCGGTAGAGGCGCTTTGCGCCGCCGCCACGGCGGCGTGCAGTGATCCGTCCGGTGTTGTTCCGGCCGCCCGATTTGGTCAGGCCCTCAGTGAGGGATTTGACCGGACGCCCTTTCCAAAGCTCCGAACGGTCGATCAGAACCAGCCCACGCTGGCCCGGCGTCGTCGGCTTATACGACTTGAGTGCCATGCTTTCTGTCTTCCGTTTAGCGTGCAGGCCCTTAGGTTCTTGTCTTTGGACCCGCTATGTTTAAGGCCCCCGTAGGTGCCTGAGTTATAGGGCCCCGAAGGTCCCAGGTTCGAACATCCTGACAAACGTAACGACCCCGGAACGAATCCGGGGTCTGCAGGATGGGCGGTGCTTAGCAGAGAGTCGGGAGGGTGGCAATGGCACAACGTGCGTCTTTCTATTTTGCCCGCCTAGTAAAACTAATAAGTCCCTTCTTATCCCATAAGTAGATGGACGCTCGGGAAATGCCAATCATCTTCGCGACATCTTCAGGTCTTTGCCCTGCATCAAGTGCTGCTTGTGCACGTTCAATGTTCTGCGAAGTAGCTAAACTCGGCGCTCCGCGGCGCGCGGTTTTTGAAGTAGCAGACACCCGAAGAGAAGCTGTACGGCCAACAGCGTCGGGTTCAACCAAGTGCGGCTCTAGCCAAATTGCCCAACGTCGCATAGCGCCGCCGACACGCAACTTCGAAGCCTCGCTATTATAGTTTCTATTGAACTCTTTTCGCAACTCTTCTCCGATTTGAATACTAGTGATATTGGGCTTTTCTAAGAGAAGTTCCCGAGTTTTTTGCAGCATTGGCGCTCTCATTGCTGCATGCCGAAGAGCCACTTCCGCATCGGTTCCATCTTTCACGCATGAGTGTATTAACCCGTCCTTAATCTCGATTAGCTCAAGCGCTGCTAGATCCGCGCGACTTCTATTCTTATTGGCTTCTTCCCATTCCGAGGGTGATATCGGCCCCTCAAACGAGAGCACAAAGTTCAATGCCTCTAAGGCGGTAAAGGGGGCACTACCTGCGTTGAACAGCGGGCCAAGCTTCCGTTTTGGTTTAGAGCCACCAGAAATTAGAGCGCTCTCAACATCTCCGCGAGGGACGCCCAACCCCCGAAGCAGTTCGACACGATTGTCAGTGCTGCCATCGAGAAAAGCATTTACTAGCGAAGAGTCTACACCGATTGCTCTCGTCGCTGGGTGACCGGGGATTACCATCGGTCTTTCTTCAGCGTCTGAAAACGCCGCTGTCTTGCGTAGAATCTGAATGTGCATGGCTAAAGTAGCGTCCTTATCCTGCCCTGATTGAAGGCCCTTTGACGCGAGCGTTCGAAGCAACAAGTCAAACAGCGCCCTGTCTCGATTTTTCTTACTCCTCAACCAACGCTTCAGCCTGTTTCCAATACCGCCGCCGGTGCTGTCATCTAGTATCTGTCCGAATTCAATCCAGTTTGCTCTCGTCGAAAGTATTGCAACGATTGCCGAAAAGTCCTTGGACGTATCTGGTTTGACGAACCACCTCTTCACATTTGATACGGCCTCGCCATCTAGTTTTGCACCGTATCCATTCACTTGAATTGTTGTAAGGCCGACAGGTTTCCATAGCCTCGTAATTGCTCTTGTCTCGGTCGACTGCTTTTCCCTTTGCACGTTGCCCCCAATCTTCACCGTTGCAGATGCGCTGGGAATTTCCCGTAAAGAACGAGCGTTAGCCTCCATGCCACCCCCGCGAACATTTTGCTCTGAGAGTTTTGTCACGTCTTCCCGTCGATACTCCTCGGTAGGATACTCGTACAACTCGGCGGGTTGGCAGTTCTTAAAGTGGAGGTCGATAGAGGCCCGCTTCAAGGCAAAGAACACAGAAAGAGAAAAGTCCTCCCCCTCGAGGGTGACCTGCCCCCCGCGAAAT